>DATEIH010000187.1:0-2276 GCA_035279165.1 Candidatus Nitrosocosmicus sp.
TTTTTCAACATCTTTATTTTCTCCTTTGAGGACTTTATCTATTTCTTTTGCCAAAATCTTCTTGACAACTTCTTTGAGTCTGTCTGTATCAGGACCAGGTGGATAAGTGGCTAGTAAATATTCAAATATTTTCATGTACTCGACTACTTTGTTGCGATATTCCTCCTCAGATGGTTTGTGATTCTTTGTTATCTTAAACCAAGTAGTTGCACATTGAGCAGGATAAGCTTTTGCAAGTTCTTCTATTACACGCTCCATTTCAAAGTAATCTAGCATAAAGACAATCTCCTATAGAAAAGAATAAGTGGAATACTTTCCTTTCTTCTCAATTTACATATTAAGTGGTATTGTACTATTTATCCTCTCATTTTGGTCTCAAAATATAGGTACACATATCCTGATAAAACTATGATAGATTTGAAAATGAATTAGAGTCTCTATTATGATGCGAATCTAACAAAAATCCTATATTCCTTAAATTTATCAGATCTATACACTGCCAGCATATGATTTGCGTATCGTGAAGCTTAACATAATTTCGTCTAGATTAATTGGATTTATTAGAGTCTAATCTTCAGCCAAATCCGCTTGATTCTATCACTTAATATATTTACAATATTAAGCCTTCATTATAGGTTTGACTGAGAGTTTACCAAAGATTAGTGAATCGATCTTCTATGTGGCAATTAGACTTTGACGAAAATTAGTGCATTACAAAATTACTTCATGAAATATTTTTTCTCGATTTCGAAACAATAATTTAGTATAAAAAAGATGAGATTTTCATTATAATACCTTGGGTAGATTGTAAACTAAAATTTAATCTTGAATTTGTTATTTAAAAAATCAGTTGTTGAAATTGTAGAATAGGTTAAATTATTTCTGTACGATAAATCTGCATGAAATATGAGTTAAAAAATTCGTTAATCTTTTCACTACTTTTCATAACTCTGACCATAGTAGTTTCGACGACTTTTATCTATGGTAAAGTTTCGTTTGGTCAGGCCGTAGACTTGATACCAATACAAACTGGAAATGCCACTCTAGATAAGGGTCTCCCAGGATTTTACGATTGCATTGATGAAAAAATAGACAAGAGTAAAGGAGCAGAAGTAGATCCGTATTTTGAAAAAGAACCAACTAAACATGAGGTAACTACATGCTATAATGAAGTCTTCACTTTCAATTCCGACGCACAATCATCAACCGATACTTCTGACGCACAATCATCAACTGATTATTCCCAACTTAGCGATATTGAAAGGTTCAATTCACTATTTGGGTCCACGAACTAAGTATATAAAGACAAAATCTATATGTATCATGGAGGATACCTCAAATATTTTGTGACATGTTGCATCAATATGATTACTTATTATCGTCGATGCAATAGATGCAATAGATGCACTACTACAAAATTCTATTCTATTACAAAGAATTAGACATAAATTCCAATGATTCTAAATGTGTTGCCATGACTATTATGTCACAGTAATTAATGTTGTACTGAAAAACCACGGATAGGATAACAATATAAATAGATAGATCCGTAAATTATTAAAGTTTCACCGGCATTGAATTACTTTCTGACGATGCTGATGACATGTAGTATCCATTTCGAGATTTTAATTTTCAGGAATCAAACCTCGTCGATCTATATGTGGCAATTTTATCCAAGGAAAATGATCATAAATAGCGACTATCATATGTATATAGCAATTAACCCAGGGAGTGAGAATAATTCCCATTGACTCAAAACATATTGCAAAGTGAGTCTTAAACTCCCGTCAATTAAAATACTAACTAGGCTTCTGACGTGGGCATTTTTGCTGCCCACGAAGGAAGTGGTTATATTTAAAGTTTGAAGTATATGTATTGTTCTAAAATGACGATGAAAAATATTTCAATTTTAGCATTTCTTTTAATTATAGCATCCATGTTCTATTTGTATCCTCTATCTGCTATCCCTGTTTATTCCCAATCGGGAGGCGGATTGGAAATTACTCCCTCAGTGAAATGGAGCGAGAATTTAGCAGGAACTTTCAGCTATTGTGTATATGAAGGGACCGTCACTCTTAATTCAACTAATGATCCTCAAGCTTACTGTATAATTCCAACTTCGGAATTGCCTTTTCAAAATATGCAGGCCTCTGTAAATGACGGAGTCGGTACTTATGTGTTGAATCAAATAGAGACTCCACCGGGCTTATTCAAGGATGGCGCTCCATATTCTGTTTGTATTGAGTTCACTCCCTCTCTACAAAATGCCGAATTTA
>DATEIH010000188.1:0-2107 GCA_035279165.1 Candidatus Nitrosocosmicus sp.
CAGTCATCTTTTGACATCCCTCCAAAATTTTGGCTTTTGTGCAGTTGGGATTCGACGACCGTCTTGTCCTTGTCCTTTGGCTTTAGAAGAAACTTGATACCTTTTTGATCTTGTCTGCCTCCAACAATCAGCTTAGTTTGATCACTTGAATTGATTACACTATCGACAAACAGTTCTATAGATTCAACCCTAAACCCTTCAAACCAAGTCGAAAGCTCGTCAACGTCTATTTCAAACAGGTCGAAAAATTTTTTGTCTTTGTATTGTGAAAGATCCATGGGTAAGTGTACATCTTGTTCTTTAAGCCTTGGGAAAACTAGTTGGATTTTTTTTGGTATTTTTGATTTATTTTCCATAACTATATTAATATAATATTACTCAAAATATAAATGTTTTAGTTTCTGAGTATTTTAGAAGTTAAACATATATGATAAAAGATATCAACATAACAATAGTATAATGAAGAAGGACATGGACGAATCTCGTCAAAACCTGATAGAACTTTTGCACAAGCAATTTCGTGAACTTAGCAGCCGGACCGTCCTGTTCCACCACTGGATTAGTGAATTATTGGGTCTTAACACAATAGACCACAAGTGCTTAGACATAATAGTCAAATCAGATTCCCCACTTACAGGTGCACAACTAGCTAATATCACGGGCCTCTCAAGCGGAGCTATAACCGGGGTGATCGATAGATTAGAGAAGCGTGGATATGTTATTAGGGATAGAGATTTGAAGGACCGGCGACTGGTATATGTAAAGCCGATTATGTCTAGGATTGAAAAGGAGGTTTTCCCCGTCTTTAATTCTCTCCACGAGATAATGACAAAGGTTTATTCAAATTACTCTAACAATGAACTAGAATCTATGCTTGACGCTACTACCAAAATTAATCAGATAATGAATGAAAGAACTAAAGAGATAATGGAAAAGATATCACAAAGAAAAACCACAAAAAAATGGGTAGGCACTTTAGAATAAAAGCTATTAAACACAAATATAAACATAAATATGAAATATGAAGCTTGTTACCTGAGTTAGAAAAAGATTAACTTATTTTTTGATCTATTTTGTCGTTACAAAAAAATGTGATTAATCAATAACATACTGAAACAATTTTTTAGTTTATTATCACATATTTCTATAAAGAAATAATAGATTTGAGAAAATTTTTAGTAGGCAATATTTCCTTGAACACATGACACATTAGATAAACCCTACAATAATAGGTGGATGGATGGACCAGGGTCCCAAACAATCCTAATCAATCTTACCTATTGAACATAAAATTCTCATTTATTGGGTCTTTGAAGCAGATTTGTCATTATTCATTACTCCCATTTACATCAGTCTCAACAAAATTCTCAAGTCGTTTGACATACCAATCCCAACCTTCATTGTGTTCATCATATTGCAATCTATCTGCATTTGTAAACCCGCTATGGACTAAAGTTAATTTCGTTTTATCCTTGTCTATCTGATCTAGTCTCCAAGTAACAATGGTTTCCTTACTGTAATCAGGTTTTGTTGTAAAGTTCCAAGTATGAGACAGCTCTTTATTTGGGATGATATTAATAATTGTTCCAATAACATCATGAGCTTTTTTTTCTTTAGTAACTTCCTTTGAAAATCTAAAAAATATTTTTCCCCCAACTCGTGGTTCTATGGTCGCAACGTTGGGAAACCACTGAGTTAGTTGCTCAGGATCAATTAGAGCTGAAAATACTTTATCCACTGATGCATTTATTACTATATCTTTTTTAATAATGTCATAATCTTTATCGATCATTTCTTTTCCTTTTCCTTATTACTTTTTTCCTCTACAAACACTCTAAGATCTTCGAGACTTTGTCCCCACATTTTATCAAAAAAATCTTTTATTTCCATAGTTGTTTTAGGATTAATTGAATATCTTTTTTTCTGTCCTTCCCTAGTTTCCTTTATTAGATCTGCGTCCTTTAAGATTCTTAAATTGGTAGATACAGCAGCCAATGTTGTATCAAAGTGCTTGGCTATCTCCGTAGGATACATTTCGTGTTCTCTTAATAGCAATAAAATACGCCTTCTATTATCTTCCGCTAATGCTTTCCAAAGGGACCCTGTC
>DATEIH010000189.1:0-3761 GCA_035279165.1 Candidatus Nitrosocosmicus sp.
AGTTTGTAAAGGCATGGGCCGAAGAGGCAGAGAAATTTAAGGGACAGCCCGGCTTCATTTCCACACAATTGCATAGAGGAATCGGGGGAAGTGGAATATTCATTAACTATGCAGTTTGGGAATCTACAGCTGAATTCAAAAACGCAGTTAACAAAGTCATGAATCCACACGACAGAATGTCTAAATATCCACCAAGTACTGTTGCATCTCCCCACTTATTTAAAAAGGTCGCAGTAGCCGGAGTTTGTGCTGATTAAAACTTATCAGAATCCAGCCTAGACATATTTTTTATCTACGTGGTATACTGCAATGGATTTAATAATACTGATTGAGTGAATATATTTTAATATGCTAAAGAATTTTTAATAGATTATTTATATAGCCTTAAAAATGAAGACAAAATGAGAATGGTAAAAGAATTTACCTAGCTATATCAAGCAAGCTCTTTTGCTATCACATTGCAAATATTCCTTTTCTGTCTTCCTCGTCGACATATGTTGGTACACACAACCGTACTTTTGAGGAGTTCCAAATTTCCATTGACGTTGGTATCAATGAATGTTGTAACAAAACTTTGGGCTTTGCGACTAAAAGATCTAACAAGATGATTAAATAAAAGAGTTTAAAAAATGGGAAACGAAGGTAGCATGACAGTTCTCTCTTCTGATCTGTGCTATTATCTTTTTTTCAAATGGTCATCTACATCTTTATCTATATTTTCCAAATAACTCTAAATTTTGCTATTTTCGTCAATAATGGAAAACAATATTGTTAATTCCATGTCATACTTGAATTTGACTCCGGCATTCTGCCTGCTTGATGCTGTCTTTTCTGTTTTCTATTATCTTTTGTATTCCTTCAAGCATAAAGCTCTTTGAATCTGATGAAATTTTTTCTCTTTCTTCAGAACTTAGGAAAGTGTTACTCTGTATTCCCAAATGGTAAAGTATATTTTCATTAGAGACTTTATTGAGAGAAGACAAGCCTGTTATGACCTTTAGCAGGTTTGCTTTTGATATTTCTCCTTTGATGATTGTTTTACCGATATAGTCATTAGTAGAATACATTTGCCCACCAATTTCTTGATTATCAGTTACTATGATATTGTACTTTGAGATAAAATCCTGAACTTGATCTTTTGTTCCAGTATATAATATAGGTATAATTGCATTTGGTTTTTCTATTGCATTATATTCATGTGCTAAAACTCGTAATTCTCTTTCAGCTTCAAGGTCCTTATAGTCTGCGTAAGCAGGTCCTAAAATTTCATAACAGATACCATCAACATTGACATTCACATTCTTCTTTGGATAATAGGTGAAAGCTAAAGAAAAGCTTACAGCTCCTACAATTATAAAAATAATAATTAATGGTATTGCTAATTTTAACATATTCTATCTGCCTTTTATTTTGGTGATTAGCAATAATCTGTATAATATGTATAGCGTCTTTCTACTTCTTTGTTGTTTCCACTATTTATACTATGGATTGCTTTTCTTAATCCACCTTTTACGTAATCTCTAAGATATTCTGTTTGTGTATTTGTGGGATAAAGATTAGCCAAAACATATTCGAAATGTTTCATAAATTCGACCACCTTTTTTCTATACTCTTCTTTTGTAGGATTCTTGTTGTTTGTTACCTTAAACCATGTTGTAGCACATGGAGCTGCATATCCTCTTGCCATATCATCAATTACTCTGTCAATTTCAAACAAATCTAGTTGCATAATATATGATACTAGGATCAAAGTAATATTCTTCGTTGAAATAAAAATATTACAATATTTCTGAAACGGAAATAATATTCTAGAGCCTTTCTGATGTACATGGCATTAAATTTTCTATTTTTTCCGAAATAGAAATAAACATCAATCATCTTTATTTGTTATAAAGATGATTGATGAAATTGACAAAGTAATTCTTTCTGATCTAAGTAAAAATGCTCGTATACCTGTGGCCGAAATTACAGACCATCTTCGACAAATGGAACACAAAATAACAGAGAGAGCAATACGATATAGATTGAAAAGATTAGAAAGTTCTAATACTATTTTGGGATATTCGCCTATCTTCAATCCATCTATTATCTCGGATAAAATAAGCAGAACCATTCTATTAAAATTCAAGATTACTAGAAATATTTCTGACCTAGTGGAAAAATTAAACAAATACATTGACAATTCGGATTTCTGTTTGTTTTCTGCTAGAATGAGTGGGGACTTTGATTTCATATGTCATTTTGTTTTTGATTCTATAGAACAATATGAATTAGAAAGTGATAATTTTATTAACCGATTTACAGAGTTAGTTTCAGAATATCGAACTTATGATTGTAAAATCATAAAAGCAACTCCTTATTCTATCCTTGACGAACAAGAATCAAACGAAAAGAAATTCAGAATTTACAAAATAATAAATTCATTAAGAAAATCAGAAAATCTGAACACAAAACTTCAACTCACAGTAGACAGCTTGGTCAAATATTTTGATGCCACATTTGCAAGGATGTGGTTGTTAGATAAAGATAACACAAATCTTATCTTGAAATTTAGCTCAGGAAAATATAGAAACAACAATGGCGAATTTTCCAAAGTATCCACAAAGCTAACCAGTAAAATAGGCACAATTGTTAAGAGAAATAAACCTGTCATTACAAATGATGTAGTAAACGATCCAAGAATTAAATATCCTTTATGGGCCGAAAAAGAAAAACTGAGATCATTTGCAGGTTATCCAATAACTCATGCTGGAAAACCTATTGGAGTACTTGCAATGTTTAGTAGAAAGACTTTATCACCTATTGAATTTGAATTGCTTGGAATTTTTGCTGATCACATATCAAAAGAATTATCTACTTTCTACGAGGCCAAGGAATTGTTAAACATGGCATGATTTTACATAGCTGATATTATCTACCTTTCTTTTTTGGAGAGAATCCCAATAAAACAATGAGGTTGATCCTTACGGGCAAGTAATAACTGACCATATAATAGAATCAACAATCATGTCAACAAGTATACTGACTCAGAATTACATAGATCTAAATGTCAAAAATAAATCATCATGATTGAAGTAGTATTGTTCGATTATCTTTCTTCATAAGAAAAATAAGGGTGTCTCAAAATCGATAATGTAGATGAATGTCATATGACTAAAATAGTTAAACTACAAGTCATATCGCCACCAAACACACAGACGAACACAATTTTTACTTTGGATGATAAAGATGTCTTGTTCAAAGGAACCGCACTAGAATCCCACATTTGTGGATATTGTGGATTTGTCTTAGCAGAAAATGTAATGGTTTATAATTATCATGACATAATATTGCAATGTCCCAATTGTAAATCTTATAATGGGGCGCCAAAAAATGATAATTTTTAGTAGGAGGATAGGATAAGCTTATTATCTTCAGGTTTTATAGCAATTTGGACTTTGCATCAAGATAATTTAAATCATTGGCTTTGAAACAAGGAATCGTCAAATAGTAAAGAGATGAAAAACAAACAACAAAGGATAGTATCTAACGGATATAGATGAACAAGAAAATTATCGTCTGGTGGTAACGACGGAGCAACCCACTATTTACTATCCTTTGTTATTGAAACTTGTTTCTCCAATACTGTAGTAGCAGTCATTCTAGTGGTAATGAGTGCTACAGGTATATGGATACTGATTCACAAATACCTATCTTCTGAAGAATTAATATTATTATAGTCAGTTGGTACTAGTTAGCAAAATACTTTACATCTCTTATAT
>DATEIH010000190.1:0-4110 GCA_035279165.1 Candidatus Nitrosocosmicus sp.
TGCCACCTTCGGTTTGGAAAGTACTATCTGAGGACAGTAGAAGACAGATTTTATTACTGTTAAGAGAACGGGACATGTATCCTACTGAGATTGCTAAGTATTTTGATACAACGTTGGCTGCAGTATCTACCAATCTAAGAATTTTAAAGGATGCAGATCTTATAGAGGAAACTAGAGAAGGACAAAAAAAACGCTATTCAATTAATCCCAAAACATCAATGGAAATAAAGGATTTTTTTGATAAGATGTGGGGCGATAGTCTTAACGATCTTAAAGAGTTTGTTGAGGAAATGAATGATAAAGAAAAGATACATGGAATTAAAAAGAAATGAAAGAAGAAGGTTATGATACAATCAAGAAAGAAATAGTAATAAATGCCTCATTAGATAAAGTGTATTCAGCGCTAATTGAGCCTGAGCTATTAACTCACTGGTTTCCTACCGTAGCGGCCATAGAACCATGGACTGGAGGAAAAGTATTTTTCAGATTTTCAAAGGAGGTGACAAAAGAAAAAAAGGATCATGATGTTATGGGAACAATTATTAGCATCATACCAAATAAAGAGATATCTTATACTTGGAACTTTACAACAAAACCACAATATAATAAAAATACTATCGTTACCTGGAAACTTGAACAACTAGATAATAATAAAACTAAAATAACTCTAATTCATAGCGGCTTTACAAATGTAGATAGAATTCAATATGATGAACACAATGAGGGCTGGGATTGGTATACCAAAAGACTCGAGAATTTTCTTAAAGATCAGGTAAATAAGGATAAAAAATAAGTGTCATCAACCATAATATAAAGAACATATAGCAATAAGTTGGATAGATTTGTGAGATAGGTTAACTACCATATTATTCTAGCAGTTTTAGAATTAATTCATGACATCACAAACTACGGTCTTTATATGTTCTTTTTAAGATAGCGGTTCTCTCCTCCATCTAAAATAGTTAAGAATTAATCAGTGTCCTTATCTTTGTCTTTCAATGGGGTCCCTTGTTCATAAAAGGTCGATGTAGTTGATTCTTCCGCTTGCGAAAGAGTTTTAGTAGACTCTCGTCGATATTTGCTTAAAGCTTCGTCTTCAGAAACACTAAATTGCAAAACATTTCCATCATAACCTTCTACTTTTTCTTGAGGAATTCTAAATAATTCTAGATCAACTAATCCCTTTGAGTTACGACAAATCCATTTGATACGCCCTGAACTTCACCTAAATCAGCATTGTTCAGTCCTCTTGCTTCTTTTTTTATGACGTCATTCCATTCGATATTTGAACTCATAATAGTATTAGCCTACCATCCTATAAATAGAATAGTTAAGGTTAACTATATAATGGTAATAACTTGGATATCTCTGACTTAAATACGATCATTCATGAAATACTCCAGAACAAAATTCAGTTTTTACTGGATATATTCATTGAGACACAATCTCAGGCAACAGAATAGAAACCGAAACTAATTTGATACGAGTATATAGAAAGAGGTTTAATTCTTGACTAATCATACGATTGTTACTAATAAGATAAAATGTAGGTTGGGCACATTGGGGTTAGGACTGATATCAGTTCTTTAACTAGGATGCTAAAGTTAATAGTTAATAGTAGCAAGATATATATAAACACTTGACAAAAAAGCCCAAATTTTAGCAAAATTAGAATTACATCTTCATCATCCTTCTGTGCTCTAACTTGGAGTATACTCTCAAGGTATCTACTTGGCGGTTAAGGCATAGACATTTTGCCAAAATCCCATGTAGAGAAAAACTTTGGTGTTATTTCAATTATGATACCCTCTCCACTCTTAGAACGTTCACTAATGGTCTTTGCCATTGGATTATCAAGTGTACCCAAATATTTTATGATCATTTTTTCAGATATTGAAATGACTGTTTGAAGATCATCAAAAATAGTGGCTACACCTTTACCTTTTACACCTTTATATGGACTGTTACCATCTTCAACACAAAAATAAATGGTAGGTCTTTCTCTGATATTTTGACTCTTTTTGGTCTTTTTGCCCGTCATGATGAATAGTTTTTCTTCATTTTTATCGTAGTAGAACCATACAGGTTGGATGTTAGGATCTCCCTTATCATCAATGGTAGCAAACTGTAAATTTAATTTACTTTCGAGGAATCGCTCAGCCTCCTCCATAGTCATGCTAGGAATTTCGGGATTTGCTTTAAGGACCTTCACATAATTTGAGATCATGCTGGTTGAATAAAAGTATTGTAAGTCAGTCAGTACCTCAATCTTGATCTCTATTACTCTGTAGATTCGACGATATGATGATGAAAAATATATTAATAATATCCAATTGTTCTATGCTGACAGATAACAGAAAGTATCTAAAATTAGTCTGAGCGCATGAGGATTGGTGCCGTATCGGTGTTTTAATTGGGATTCTATAAATGATAAGAGACGAGTTATTTAAAATTTTGATAAATAGATTTGTCTCCAATTACATTTTCAAGGGGTTTTTAGAACATAAATATCTGCAGATACAAAATGAGTCATTAACTCTAAAGTGATTGATTCTGACACATATGTATCTGATAAACTATTGTATAGGTTTCATAAAGAAAATTTCACAGACTTGTCAGTCTTAGTCCTCCCTACTGATATAATTTTGCAAATACAAGTGTAAAAAAAGTGTGAACATAATGGGCATACAGGAAATATTAATAATAACAATAATTATTATCAATCAAAAATGGACAAACAATTTCTTGATAGATTGTCCAAGTTTATACAATCTGTTGAATCCCAAATGGACATAATGTTGCCTGGACCTGCATCTTTGCAATTCTTGTCATATTACAAGATAATTGAGCAAATAATAACACAGAAGCTGGCCAAGAACATCATTATTAGATTGTTATGCCCCTTTGATGAAGATAGTACACGATTAACCAAACATTTGGCCCCATTTATCGGATACAGATCGATAAAACCTTCATTACCCAAATCGTCATCAAATTCACTGCTCTTTATTAGAGACAGAAAAGATATTTTTTCTTTTTCTGTAGATATGCAACAACAATTACACCATGAATATGATAACAGACATAGCAATACTATTTTTTCTCTCGATAATTGGTCATATTCTAAAGATATTCTCATGGTAAGAAATACTGTTTATTTTTTTGATCTCATTTGGGAAGAAAAAGAAAATAATGATAAAACTATGAAAGAAAAAATGCACTCCGAACTTTTATTTGATTTACTCTCACATGATATAGGAAATTATCACCAGATCATACTGAATAGCTTGGAAATGGTTACTTCCATAGTAAAAAAAAATTTTAATGACGCTAATGGCCTATCCCCCGATGGGGCGGAAATTTTTTCGTACCTTATAATTGCAAATAAAGCTATAGATAAAAGTTTAACATTATTAAACAACTTACGTAGATTAGAACGACTATATACACAAAAGGATCTACAGTTAATATCAAAAAATCTTCCAGATGCTATCACAAACGCACACACTACCCTGCAGCAAACACTATACAATAATAATCCCCAAGGCAAAAGAATCAGATTTTCTTTAAACGTAGTAGACGATCATAATAACCCTACTGAAATAAATATAATTGCAGAAGACCTGCTTGAGGAGATTTTTGTTAATTTATTTTCGAATAGTATAAAATATTCAGGATCATCAGAGGTTAAAATTGAGGTTCTAATAAGAGAATACTTTATCGCTGAAGTAAAATATTGGATGGTAACTGTATCTGATTATGGTAAAGGGATATCAGACTCTATGAAAAAAGAAATGTTCAATCGGTTCTATTCCAAAGCTGAGGGGAGTGGATTAGGTTTATCTATAGTAAGGACATTGGTCGAAAGATATAAAGGTAAAATTTGGGTAGGAGATAGAGTATATGATGACCACAAGCAAGGCACCACATTTGGAATGATATTTCCTGCATCGCAGTAACAATAATATACTACAGGATATTAATTTAGATTCTATTCTTTTACAACTCTGTTGACAGTTTTCTGTTGTCGATCCACACCATCAAATAATTATTCAGTAATCTTCCATCCAAACAGGATTATGATGATGCTGTAGTTGACTTATTTGCTCT
>DATEIH010000191.1:0-13940 GCA_035279165.1 Candidatus Nitrosocosmicus sp.
TATATAATGCAGTTTGCTTATATATAGTAATATATTTGGTTAATTAATTACAAATTGGTGTCTAGTGTCTCGCTTTTATAAGTCGTATAATAAAAGGCTGACAAATTGACTATGATTTGCTCGATACTCGTAAATACTTATGAAGCATAGCACTGTTACAGATGGATTAGTCTGTTGGCATGGATATAAAGGTCTATTGCCGTTTATATGAATTTTACAGAACCCTAGTAATTCTAGATTAATTTGATATTACGATACGATCTTACAAGGCTAACCGAGTTTTTTTCAAACCAAGGCTCAATATCCTTCAGCCACAAAGAAAATACTAATACTATCCTGTGCGCCATTTGTAGTGGATGAATTGGTTTCTCACAAACAGGCTTCCTTTTGGAAAGGACTTAAGGATATCTTGTATTGAAGCACCTAAAGATGTGTAACGTTCAATGCAGTCACCCAGCATGAATACACTCCTAGTCCTATCAAAATGTATGATTAAAACTAGTAAATAAAAAAATGCTCAAAAGCCATTAATTTTCTATGTTTTAGTGAGTTTAGTTAGAAAATGTGAGCAAATGACATCCTATTTTTCAAATTTCTAAAAAATTTAGTGTCTATGTTATTATTTTTTTATTCTTAATTATAATCCAGGTAATTGTTTGACGGTATATTTTTTAGACAAATATTCAAATACGGTAAGAGCTAAATAGTATTAATGGGAAACAATGTCACTCAAGTAACAACCGGAAATTGGGATTCAGAGGTCTTGAAAGCTGATAAGCCAGTTTTTGTAGATTTTTGGGCAGAATGGTGTGGACCATGCCGTATGGTTGGCCCAGTTGTTGAACAAATAGCACAATCCTATTCAGACAAAATAAAAGTAGTAAAACTTAATGTAGATGAAAACCAGGAAATCGCTATGAAATATGGTATCCAGTCAATTCCATCATTGTTGATTTTCAAAAATGGAAAAGAGATAAAAAGAACAATTGGTGCAGCCCCCAAAGATACCTACGTTAAATTCATTAACGAGGCAATATCTTCATAAGCAAATATTTTTATTAAATTATTTTAGATTCTTTTAAAAGCATTAATATTCTCAATCCTTAAATTATTTTTAATTTGAATAAATCCGAGCTTCTCACACTTTTCTCCTCCGATTATGAAAAATATTATAAGGTTTCGTTATTTGAGAAATTAGGTTTTGTTCGACAGAGCTGTTCCGTTTGTAGTAGATTCTTTTGGGCCATTCCTCAACGATCCATATGTCCAGATCATGAAAATTATACATTCATTGGTAATCCACCTACATCAAAAAGATTTAGTTATACTCAATCTTGGGAGAAGATTAGAGATTATTTCGAACAAAATGATCATACTATCGTTAATAGATACCCCGTAGTATGTAGGTGGAGAGATGACCTGTACTATACTATAGCCTCAATAGTTGATTTCCAAAGAGTTGCCGATAGCAAAGTGATGTTTGAATTGCCGGGCAATCCACTGGTAGTCCCGCAAATGTGCTTAAGATTTAATGACATTGAAAATGTGGGGATAACGGGGCGGCACTATACCTCTTTTTGTATGATAGGACAAACGTGCGATGCAGATTCTAAAGGAGGCTACTGGAAGGATAAGTGTATAGAGTTAGATTTTGGATTACTTGTAGATGTTTTTGGGATATCCCCAGCTGAAATAACATTTGTAGAGGATGTATGGATAGGTGCTGGAGCATTTGGTAGCTCACTCGAATACTTTGTAAGAGGGTTAGAATTAGGAAATGCGGTCTTCACAGAATTTGAAGGTAATGAAAAAAATCATAGAGTTCTTAAAAATAAAATAATTGACATGGGTGCGGGTTTAGAAAGACTTTCATGGATAACAAACGGAACCTCAACCAGCTACGACTGTACTTTTGAGCCGATATTAAAAAAGATATATGATACTTCTGGAATGGACAATTTATTTTCCTTAAAAGGAAACTACAATTCTCAATCTAAAATCCTCTCAGATTACTTTAGCAGAATTTCAGCAAAGTTAGAATCGACATCAGATATTTTACAGGTAAAGAAACAGGTAGCGCAAGAACTAAGTATAGAATTTGAAAAACTTCAACAGATTGTAGTACCCTACGAATCATTATATACTATTATAGATCATACAAGGACCCTCGTTTTTGCTATAAGCGATGGATCTCTACCCTCAAACGTTGGTGGCGGGTACAATCTAAGGGTTATTCTGAGAAGAACCCTTTCTCTTTTAAAACAACTCGGCATAGATCTCAAGGTTGCAGATATTGTCGATATGCATTTGGACCAGCTCCAACCTTTATACCCAGAATTACTAGAATATAGAAATGATATTCACGAAGTGTTGGATATCGAAAGTAAAAGATTTGTTGAAACACAAGGAAGAATTGATGCAATTTCAACCAAAATAAAGAAAGGGAAAATCAAATTGCATTTAGATGATCTGATAAGACTGTATGAATCAGACGGAGTTACTCCTGATTACCTTGTTGACAATGGACTGCTTGAATCCGTTCCAGCAAATTTTTACACGAGACTTTCAGAATTACATTCAACTAGCAGGTCAGAAAAAAGAGATAAAAATGAAATTAATTTAGATGATGCTATTGATCTTGACAGCATCACACCAACAAAGTTATTGTATTATGATGACCCAAACAAATTCTCATTTGATGGAAAGATATTAAGAATAATCAACAAAGATTGGGTTGTTTTAGACAAAACGTCCTTCTATCCAAGAGGCGGAGGACAGGAACCAGATTTTGGATATATAGGTGCTCACAAAGTTGATAACGTGATTAAAATCAAAGATAAGGTTCTTCACCACACGATTGGGACTTTTGATCAAAATGAAGGAGATATTATTAGTTGTGTAGTTGAGAAGGATCGGAGGCTATCTATAACCAAAAACCATACAGCTACACACATAATTAACCATGCGTCTAGAAGTGTCTTAGGCTCATGGGTTTGGCAAAACTCTGCATACAAGGACGAATCATATGCCAGATTGGATATTACACATCATTCCGCTTTATCTAGGCAAGATATGCAGGAGATAGAAAGGAAAGCAAATGATATCATTAGAAAGAATTTGCCAGTTATGATTAATTTCTACGCTAGGGGCATAGCGGAACAAAATTACAGTTTTAGAATTTATCAAGGAGGTGTTGTCCCATCCAACGATGTACGGATTGTTAACATAGGGGGTCTAGATATTGAAGCTTGTGGAGGAACCCATGTTTTTAACACGGGCGAACTCGGTCTGATAAAGATACTAAAGACCGAGAGAATCCAAGATGGAGTTGTAAGGATAGAATTTGTTGCCGGGTCAAATGCACTAAATCGAGTTCAAGAACAAGACAATCAGATACAATATATTGTTAATAAACTTGGAACAAACCGCGAGAAGGTTTTAGATACGTTTTCAAAGAGTATTGAGGAATTAGATAAATCCAAGAAGAAAATCAAGAGCCTTTTAAGAAGTATTTCAATTGCATCTGTAGATCAAACTATAAAGGATTCCCTTATTCTCAAATCAAAATCAGACGAAAACAGATTTTTGAATTATTATTTTAAAATAGATGAAGAATTTGATGATCAATTCCATCTTTTGGTTGGTCAAAATTCAACGGCAAGAAATCCTGAGCTTGTATACATAGCAGTAATACCGATAGAAAGCAAATCCGCAAAGGTTATTGTCTTTTGTGGAAATAATGCAATAAAAATCATGAAAGCAAGTGAGCTTGCAAGTCAAGTATCAAAGATGCTTGGGGGTTCAGGGGGTGGTACATCAAATTTTGGGCAAGGAGGAGGAAATATGATGGAAAATCTCAAAGGGCTCGATGATTTGGTTAAAAAGAATTTATTAGAAAAACTTGACGAAACAACTTAAAAAGGAAAAGGGTTTACAGCGTGGTTCATTAGTTCCTGCTCAAGTTTGGGTCAAGCTGAAATATCATGAGATAATTGACAACGCATTCTTATTCAATTTTGGTATATTCCTTATTCAATTTCATGAATTCAACATGAAAAAAGGATTGCTTCTTTAAAACTATGAGACCAATTTCCTTAAATTATTTGGGTCCTCAAGCCCGCGTCTAATTTCCTTTGCTATCCTTCTGCCAACACCAAATGTTTCTCCGTATTTGTATTTTGTATAAGGTGACGTGGTTGCAAGAATCGGATTTCCTGGGACCCTAAGGGATACATCATAAACTATCAAGTCCAAATCTACAGTAACTACACTTTGTAATGAAAAGGGACCGATAATCCCGGGTGGATACTCATTTAGTGTGCATTGTACAAATTTTTCCCCCATTTTGAATACTTTATCCAAAAGAGATTCTCTAATGCTGGCTGGTGTATGGCCAACTTCTATATTCTGCAAGTCAATTGACATTTCAAGCTGATTAGCAGCAGGTATTGAAGTAGTGAAGTCATGTATATTAGTTTGGAGTCTACGTTCTATACCTAAAAATTCAACATCTCCATCAAGTGGTGAATAAAAATAATTAAAATTAAAATAGGTACCAATAAGATACTGTTCTATCGTAGAGTTATTCTTTAAGTCTGACTCAGTTATTATTCCTGCTTCGATTCTTTTTGCTGATTTTATTTTATAGTCCTCATAAGACGTTACTATAAAAAAAGCCCTCTCCAGTTTCCTTTTGGCTTCTTGAATTTTTACAATAGAAGGTCCTTCGATTTCTTCTGGGGAGGAATATATTTTTGGCATAGAAATATGAGCTTTTCTTAGTAAATCATATTGATTATTTGGAAGGTTCCTTTCCTCAGCTTTTAAAATATGTCTGTTCCCAAAAACAGGTACTTTGAGCGATTTTTCAATGTTATCAATCCCTAAATAAACAACAAAAGATCTGTGCGGAATTAAAATCGTATTCAAGTCAAATAGTCGATTCTGATTTTCTTTATAGATTAAATCAGAAAAATCATCTAATATTAATATTTCATCAGCTAGTCGGCCAAACTTTTTGTATGGCAACTCCCTACCTTTCTGGCAAATACA
Organism: Candidatus Nitrosocosmicus sp.; assembly: GCA_035279165.1. Taxonomy (GTDB): domain Archaea; phylum Thermoproteota; class Nitrososphaeria; order Nitrososphaerales; family Nitrososphaeraceae; genus Nitrosocosmicus. The sequence continues at coordinate 5,053 of DATEIH010000191.1, forward strand.
TATGGTCTTAAACCCCTCATCTTTAGCACCATCCATTATCTCTAAAGCAGAGTGGCTTCCAATAACCCCCACTGTAATATTATCCAAATCATATTTTTCAATTAAATTATCCATAGTCATTTTCTACATTCTCATTCCGGAACGAAATAGATGATCTTTTTTCATAAATAAGCTCAAAGTTTATTCATTTACTTTGGTGTACCTTGCTTCTTTAACTCTTCATCAATGGCGTTTCTCAGGTCCTGATCATTTTTATTTGAATAGTCTACGCCCAATGTCTCTGCAATCGATTCTAATTTTTCTCTGTCAATCGTCTGCTGACCTTTTTCTTGATTAGGTGGTTCATTTTCAAGGGACTTTTTTGATTCTATTCTAGCCTTTTGAAACTCACTGGTTGCTCTACCCATTGATCTAGCTAATTCTGGAATTTTTTTGGCACCAAAAAATATGACAACGATAACTAAAATGATGATTATCCATTCCATCCCGTTTATGAATGCCATGAAATTTAATTTGTAATCCCCATTAATAAACACATATTCAAAATATCTCCTAGAATATTTTAGCTGAAAATGCACAAGGGTTGCATATGCCCAAAATGTAAATATGCTTCGGTAAATATAAAATAAATCAGAATATGAGGTATAATGAAGCGGCATTCATAGGACAGCAACGATCCAGAGCCGCACAAATGAAATTATTTGATTATGCAGGCTTTGCTATGTTAACTTATACAATAAAAAAAAGCCCCAATGATGACGGCTTTCTTCCTGTTGGAGAAGAGTTGTTTGTAATTAATTCAATATATGACAACAACATGATCATATATCTTACTGACGAAGAAGGATATGCAAAGGCACAAACCAAGCCCATGAGCATTCCTAAAGGCGAAAAGATATTGCAGAAAATTTCATCTGACGGTATGAAATTGTTTGAAGGAGAATTAAAGACTATATAGTAATTTCCGTCCCCATCTTGACATTATCAAGTACCAATTTTTCGATGTTCTCTGCTGTTGACTTGAAAACTACAGTTGGTAACTTAGATCTTTCTATAACTTTTAAGCTTATTAAATCCATCAAGTCGTAAGTCCCTGCCATGGACTTTTCTGATTTAAGAATATTCACACAGTCTTGAACACTTATCTTTTCAAATTTGGTAGCTGCTGGATTTGTCCGAGGATCCGAATCATATATTCCGTCAACATCAGTGGCATTGTAAAACCTTGTGGCCCCCGTCCGTTCGGCTACTAGAGCAGAAGTCGCGTTCGTGCTCTGGCCCGGATATATGCCACCAGTTACTATAACTAAACCAGACAATAATGCAACAGAGATTTCTTCCAGATTTTTAGGTGGCAGAGGATAGCAATATTCTTTTAGACCCGAGATCAAGAGCCTTGCATTCAGATGTGAGACCTGAATTCCAATTAGATCTAGTCCGGATTCATCCAATCCCAAGCTTCGCGATAAATTGATATAAAACCTTGCGATTTTACCTCCACCTGTAATTACGACTGGCTGATACACCTTGCTTATTTTTTTTATCAACTGTACATAGTCATTTAATTGAGAAGAGTTTGTTTCAAAATTAAATAAGCTTCCACTCAGTTTTATCACAATTCTTGGTCTATTCATAGAATTTCAATTGGCAAGTGATTATAAAAATCGTTAGAAATTTTGGTTTTCGAAATCTTTTAGCATAGATTCAAAGAATTTCCTTTTTTCTGCGGTGGTATATACTCTCATCATATCAAGGTATCCGGTAATAACATTAATCAGAGGCAACTGATCAAAAGACTTTTCATATTCTGCTTTCTGTCCAATTATCATGATGGAAGTAACCTCTTCTTTCTTTGGGGCCAATGGTATCGACGGAGCACGGGAAATATCCAAAAATACAGGTTCCCCAGAATCTTGATTGCGGTCAATAATTCTTTTCATTATAGTCATTTGATTCTCAAAATCAGTTGTTCTGCTAATAAACTGTCTAGATAGTTTAGTATCACCGTCATTCTGATATCTCTGATTCGAAAGAGAAAAGTATTCATAAATACATTTTAGCAAATTCCGGCGCTTGTAGTCTTTTGCAAGCTTCACAGCAAAGGTGTCTTTATTTTGAGACTTTGATGCTTGAAAATTGCACAATAATTCCAAGACTAACTCGTCATGTAAATTAAAGAAATCCTCAAGAGAATCAAAATCAGTCAGGTGTAATGATTTATTGAGTTGCTTCATCGAATGTAGTATCATAACTTCGCCGGACCTAACTGTTTTGTGAAAATATACCGACTTGAACATTTGATACCTTGAGATTAGCATTGACTCATACGAATATAATGCGGATTTATTTATTCCTAATACCTTTGAAGATGCAACTTCTAACGAATTGATGATTCTAAAATAATCTACTTTTCCATATTCAGTACCTGAAAAATAACTGTCTCGTGGCAGGTAATCCATCAAATCTACAGATAATCCACCAGAAATAACTTCATTTAAAAAGCCTAAATGATGTTTTCCAAAACTTAGAGATGAGATTGTACCAGGGCTGTATCCATTTTGTTTAATAATATCAGATATTTTGGTTTCCAAGATTATGCGCTCGCCTAGGATTTCGTGGGAACTATTTTTAGAATCCTTAAGGATTTCCTCAAATAAATGAGAATAAGGACCATGTCCGATGTCATGTAGAAGGGCCGCTAACCTAAGCTGTTGAATTAAATCGATATCTGTAAAGTATCCTTTATCAAATAGTGTTTGACCTGCCATGCCGGCCAAGAACATTGAGCCCAGGGAATGCTCAAATCTTGAATGAAGTGCACCAGGATAAACAAGATGTGCACCAGCTAACTGACGGATTCTCCGGAGTCTTTGAAAAATATCGGTATCAATTATCTCTTTCTCAACATATGTAAATTTTATATTTTTGTGTATCGGATCTGTAATTTCTCCTACATATTTTAGAACCATTATTTTCCTTCACCCCTTATTCGATGTTTTAACCGATGTTATTCTCCTATAATCTCAAGAATTGATTTAAAAACAGCATCCTTAGGATTTTCTGATTGCAAAATATGCCAATTAAATACTTTGGCTAATTCAAGGTAATTCTGCCTTACCTTGTCTAAGAAACTGTGATTTTTCTCAAAGTCGTCTAGAACAAAATTATTTGCAACGCTACGTAAATATGAAATACGAGGGCTTACATCAAGTACTATAGTAACGTCCTCTTTTGGCATACCTTTATCTAGAATCGTCAGCCATTCGATGTTTAAGCCATTAGCAAGGCCGTATGCTAGATTGGATTGATAATATCTATTTAGAATAATAGTTTTCCCAGACATTGAGGCCTTTAGAATTTTATCTTTCTTCTCCCATCTATTTGCAGAAAGGAGCATATGTTTGGTTTCAGCGTTGTACTGGATTTTGCCATCTAAAAATGATCTTATCTCTTGCCCTATTTTGGTAGAGTAATCTGGAAAGCTGAATATTTCTATGTGGCCGGGATATCTATCATTGAGATAATCTTGTAGCAAATGAACTTGAGTCGTTTTGCCTGATTTATCAAGACCCTCTAGTACGATAATTTTTCCCTTGTGATCCATGATTACACTTTTTCCCTAGAGTTTATCATATGCATTAAGAAAAAAAGTTTTAATTTATAAATCCTTTAGATTAAAGTACAGCATTGAAACTTGGATTTATCAAACCGGTGGTCATTTTAGCGATTGTTTATGTTTTGATATACTTTGCATTTGCTGCCGGAATAATAAATGCAATTATAGAAGGACATGATTATAATCAGGCAGTTTTTCTGCCATCTCGAGCAGTGCAGAATAACTATGAGACGATGATAGGCATTACATTGCTGGTATTTGGATTTGTAGGTACAATGATTGCTGTCAAGGCATTTAACGTAGAAAAATTACATGAAAAATATGCCTTGCTGGGATCAGGCTTTTTGATAATTATGGTATCTTTGATTTTCATGTATAAAATAATGGAATTAAAGGCATAAAGATTATACTGACTTATCTTCTAAGGTTTTTTTTATTTTTCGAGTATGTGGAAAATTAGGAAAACTGATCAAGCTGTCTGAAGTGAGATCATCAGTTTTCTTCAAAATGGTTATGAACAGATCGTCATTGTCCTGAAAATATTCCAACAAGGTAACTAAATTTGAAATTCTCCTGAAATGATTATTTTCTCGATATGGAAGCGCATCATCTGTAATTGTTTCAAAAATTAATCGATCAATAGTACTCTGTGATTGGTATGAGGTGATTATTACTGGTATTTGTTTTTTGGTGAATGCTTCAAATAATATTTTTATCAAATTGAGGGTTTTGTATCCAGCATGTTTTGAAGAGGTTGTATTCAACAAATCTATCGATTTAAATCCATCCACATTTTTCTTCTCATAATTAGAAATCTCATTCTTGTAAAAATTAAAATAATCTAACAATCCATTTAACGAGTCTATTACAATGAGTGAATTGCATTTGTTATATTCAAGAAACTTGTCTACCATTGCATTATGAGATATTTGATACGGCAGAAATATCTCAAGATTGAGACGATTATCACGATCGGAACATAAAAGATTATTATTAAAAAGTGAGGATAATTGGGTATCAAAATCCATAATCAAAATATTCCAAGATCTAAATTCGGTGATTAATTTTTCTATTAAAGTTATTTTAGCATTAGTATCATAATAATATATCAAATTTATCCCACTTGAAATTATAGGCTTGAGAAATGAAGATAATATTTCAGCTCACCTTAAATAATAATGCCTAATCTGATATATATTGACTAGCCAAGGAAATATGACGTTTTTTGATAAAGAAATGTTAGATAACATCAGTTCAGATTTCTATATAACTAAAAAGAGAATTTATTTAAACAATGGTTCAATTAGCCCTCTTCCCATTTCTTCCATTAAATCAATTACAGATTTTAATATACGATATTCCGAAGTTGGACCAGATTCTAAAGAGTTTTCAGATCATCTGAACGAGCTTAAATTGGAAACTCGAAAACGGATCGCAGATCTCTTAAATGGGCACGAGGATGAGATTATTTTCACTCAAAGTACCACTGAAGGCATCAACATGGTTGTTAATGGACTGGTTTGGAAGAAGAATGATAGGGTATTGATTAGAAATTCTTTAAATGAGCATTTTTCTAATTATTTACCTTGGGTAAGACTTTCTGTACAAAAGGGTCTCCAAGTTAGAAATTTTCCAGAAGAAAAGGTAGAGATCCATGGAAATTCATTGATTGAGAATTTTACTAGTATTTATGAGAAAGGTAATTTCAAATTGGTTTCTACGAGCCATGTAATTTATAACGATGGGTCAATCACTCCTGTTGAAAAAATTGGAAACATTATAAAAAAAAGGAATAAAGACACCTTGTTTTCTGTGGATGGGGCTCAAAGTGTAGGTGCCATGATGACAGATGTAAAGAAAATGAAGTGTGATTTTTTAACTTTTCCTAGTTTTAAGTGGCTGTGCGGACCTTTAGGGGTTGGAATACTCTATGTCAAAAAGCAAGTGATGGAGGATTTGAATCCTATGTTCATAGGATCTGGAACAGCCGATCTTGTAGTTATGAAAAATAAGAATGCCAATAAAGATAGGAGCTACACATCAAACGAATCCACTAAATACCTTAAGTATCCAGAAAAGTATCAAGCGACTTTCAGAAACTTCCCAGGTCTAGCGGGACTTGAAGCATCGTTACGATATTTGTTAAGGGTGGGAATACAAAATATATTTCAACGTAACAAGTTTTTGGCTTCAATATTAAGAGATGAATTAATGAAAATAAATGAGATAAAATTGCATGAAGCAACCTCAGAAGAATCCAGGTCTTCACTTGTCTCATTTTCCTTCAGAAAACCAAATAATACTAGAATCCAAAAATTAAATGCCAGACTACAAAAAGAAGGGATTATTTTGGCAGAAAGGGAAATAGGTACAAGAAAAATATTGAGAGCATCTCCACATTTTTACAATTCCGAAGATGAGATGGTAAGGACTGCTAACACAATAAAATCGTTATTACTAGTCTTAGATTAAGTGGAGGAAGTAGTCAAACAGATCCACTTGGATGGTAGTTACCAATAATAGTTACTGTCTAACGCCTTACTGTTTTCCATTACATAATTAGGATAATCATTTGAAAGACAGCCTAGAGAAGATAGTAACCATTTTACAGAAATCCAATACCCTGAATTTATCCAATCAAATGATTTATTAATCAATTTAATGAAATATAGAGAGAAACAAAGAGGATAAAAGATATCAATTTTCATTGCTATGCTAGGTTTTCTTCTAATTTGATATGATAAACCCAAAATTTGAGGTCTACTAATTCTATTAAATAATGATAAATCCAGTGTCGGAGATAAGGATGTACTTTTTCTATTTTGCTAGCATGTAAATTAAATTCGCTAACATAACTAAATACAGGAAAAAAAATAAAGATTAAGGATAGTGGAAAAATGTGGTCTTAAAAATTTTTAAATTTGAGCGTTTGATTTCATGTTAGTAATTTTTTCAATGATCTAAGCGTTCCCTGCAAGTGCATTTGAATTAATATTTAGATCATCGTGATTGACCTTCGATAACTATCATCGTCAAAGTAGACCGAACCTTATCTATCTTGCGAATTTGCCATGTAATGATTTCTCTTAATTTATCCATATTATCAGAAGAAATTCTTACTATGATATCATATACACCAAACACACCATTCACTTCAATGACTTCTGGTACTTCCTTAATTTTTTTAATAATCTCGCTTTCGGAACCTAAATCACAATTTAATAATACATAAGCAGTGGGCATACTTATCAAAAGATGGATAAAGTAATAAATCTTTATTGACAAATATTAAAAAAAATCAAGCCGATCAGGTTAACAATTTACGGTCATCGCTATGTATAGGAAGTATCTCTTATTGCAAATAATTAATATACCCAAGCAAAAAAATAATGGTAAAGCGGGGGTCGCCTAGCCTGGTAGGGCGTGGGATTGCTAATCCCATGTTCGCAAGAACTCGTGGGTTCGAATCCCACTCCCCGCGCTTATCTTGGGGATTTATACAATAATTTTATTAGTCATAGAAAAGCAAATAATGACAGAACGACAAATTTGGCGCATCTTCGATGTCTTAGTTATAATGAAAAATGCGATAAGGAATCACAGGTTTTTAAAAGGATAGACTCGTTGACAAGGTCATGCACTAAGCAATACTTCAACAGTATATTGACAAAACTTGCACGTGAGAATATTGAGAATGCGAATACTATATGTGATTACATCATGGCTGAGGAAACGGAAATTAACATAAAAAACTCTACCAAGGAAGGTGTAACGAAGGTACTAGTTTGGCTTTCAAATTATCATAATAACAAGAAACCCGTTTAAAGGATTAACTAAACAAGATGTTCTAGGCTTCTTTAACAATCGTTTTAATCGAACCAGGATTGAAAGCTTAAGAACTGAACACTAAAAATATGCTTACTTGCTTGTTTTAATCGAACTATTATAGGATTGAAAGTTTTTGCAACTAATGCTTTAAGATAAGCGTAGTCATCGTCTGGAAAAATCAGAGATTTATAACCCTTTGACAATAAAAAACTATAAATATAAGAACTTACTCGTATATAAATATACTTAGTTTTTCTATAGTTATATAAAATCGTTTGTTTTTTCTGTGAGAAAGAAACTTGTGTCACTTGATACACATTAAGGTAATTAATTATCCTTATTATATTAATACCATGTTCAAGGTTATAAATCATTTTTACAAAGATTTGTATAAAACTATTGATAATTGATTAAATTATCTGATAATTTAAATTCTCTTTTATTATTACTTGTTGGAAAAAACAAACAAAAACGTGATAGTCTTTTAGTGTTATCCATCCATTGAATTTGATCAAAAACCAAGAGAATATAAAACAAAATCCGCTAGCAAGTTTTAATCGAACTCTATAGGATTAAAATCCTGCAAAGCATCCATCAATATCCATCAAAGATTGTTTTAATTGCATAATTGGGGATACTTTTCAACTATCTATGACTTGTCTCAGATTGAAACTATAACAAACATGTTCCTTTTGTTATGTTCATAGAAGAGATATGACAACTTCAAACTATAGATTTATCCTTGTGAACAGAGCCATTCTCTGCTCATTTTACTTATATGAGAGAAGAGATAAATTAGCAAATTGAGTGTATATTCTCATAAAATGTGTAATTGCGTAAAAATTCACTTTTATGATGTGGATTTTAAATTATACGGTATGAAGGTAGTCCCTTCTTGCAAAAATTGCGGCGACCCTCTTAGTGAGGACCAAGCCTCAAAGTTTACAAAAGACTTGATGAAATATTGGGGATTTGAGGAGGAGAAATGAAGATGAATCGTTCTGCTGATTGCATCGCATTACGTCATCTTTATTAATATCCTAAATAAAAAAAAAGCAGTGGTATAATGTGACCAAGATGTTTAATGTGAACATAGAAGCAGAGGGATTTGATACAAACGAAGCACAAGAATGGGTTAATGAAATGGGGAATGTTTATGCAGATATGGAGGTTTCAGATGTAAACGTTTCAGGAAATAAAATCAGTTTTAAAGCAGGGTTTTCTGGCATGGATGACACGACAGAGGATGATATAAGGATGAAATTAGATGAATACCTGACTATGCATGAGCTATTCCAACCAAAGAATGTATCAGTGACAAGTTAGACTACATCAACTCCATTTTTTATTTAGTTATAAATATCTATTGAAGCTTATATAAGTTTATAAGTGAGATCGCCGACATTGATATGGTTTTCAAGTATGACTTGTAAAGGTATTTGTA
>DATEIH010000192.1:0-2539 GCA_035279165.1 Candidatus Nitrosocosmicus sp.
AGAACTTGACGATCATAACATCTGTTAAAAAGATGGATCGTCATGAAATAATATCAATTAACAAGAGTATTAACCCGATATTAGTGAGCTGAAGAAAATCCTGGTGGTTAGCCCAATATTTTCATGGTAAATAGCTATTTATTTAATTTTTTCCCATAGATCCATTTTTGCTAATTTTTTCCTTCTGTTATGTTCCTCAAGCATATGATACACTGATTTGTGGGAGCTTCCTTTACAGATCATTAAAATTGCGTTTAATGCTAGAGACGTTTCGTCATAAGTCCCAATGAATCCGACAAAGTGTCCGTAGATTGATATATCAGCACCAGAGAAGTCCTCCAGGTTCTTTCTAAATTTACCACTCTGTCCAATAAGTCTTGATTTGATCCTATCTAAAGAATTCATTGATTTCCCTGAATACTCCCGTAGATCTACAAGTTGCAATAAAGATTCATCGGATAGCAACCTATAGGCCCGTTCAGGGGAGAAGCCTTTTGAAATGGCCATTATTATTTCGGATGCTTTGAATATTCCACTATTTGTTATGGATGCTTCATTTTTTAGTCGGATCGTTACATCCCCAGTATCTCCGTCTACATCCAGGGTAATATTGCATTTTGATTCTATTTCAGATTTGACAGATCCTTTTTTCCCAACTATAACCCCTATACGATCTTTGGATACTTTGATTACCTTAAAAATATTTTCAAAAGCCACTATATGATAGTGAACACCAAGCTATAATATATTTTAAAAAAGAGTTACAGTCATCCGCCATGTACAACTGATAGAATAGTAACAGTATCTCCGGACGAAATTTTGGCTCCTCTTCCACCCATTACAGAGGACTCGACGCCATTAATCGCGATCATTATTTCGTCCTCTTTTATCTTATTTTCCAAATCATATTCTCTCTCCAACAATGTAAGTAATTCATTTACGCTTGAATTGGTTACATTGATATTTACTGTTGAAAATCCAGCTGCCTTCCTTATACCACCAACCAAATCAACAGTTATCAATCTTATTCTGCAGTTTCTTCACGAGATTCAGTATTTTCTTCAGAATATGAGAGTGAGGCATTCTGTTGAGCTAGGTTTCTATTTACATTCTTGGTAATGTAACCTGCTATTTTGTTTCGTAATTCCTTTGAACGAACAATGGCAAAATTCTTAATGGTTTCTTTATTTTCGTTAAAATCACTAGTAAATTTATCAGGATAACGTTCCAATAATTCGTTGGCCATCTTTTTGACTCTATCCACATGATTAGAAAAAAAACAAGGGTATTTTATCTTTTATCTTAATTAGATTAGATAAAAGACGAATCAGATATGGCTGGACATGTTAACTTAGAAATCGTATAGAATTGTTATAGAGAATTATAGACAAATCCTCAAAAGACTTTTTTAACAAAACAGAAGCAAAATAAACTATGCTCACTACCAAAGATGGAGAAGTAAGAGTATCGTCAAAGCAATTCCTATATTTGACTGGCCCATCTGTCTCCATCAAGACTAGGTTAATGTCAGATTCCTTTAACAAGGTGTGTTTGTCATTCGAATACAGCAGATAGGGACCAAAAGAAATGAAATATCCGAGATCATTTATTTTTTTTAGATTGCTTTTGCTTCCATCATACCAATGGAACACAGCATTTCTGATCTTATATGAAGGCAATATCTCCAGAATTTCCTTGACAGATCTTCTAGAATGAAGAGATATTGGCTTGTCATATCTTTCTGCTAAATATAGCATTTTTTCGAAAACAATTTTTTGTTTCTCTGGCGTATTTTTTGGATCCAAATTGGTATAAGTTGGATCAATTCCGATTTCACCTATTCCAGCAATCAAATTAAGTTTGGACTGAAAAAGATCTTCAAAAAAACTTAAGTTAACATAAACCTCTGCAAACTGTGGATGTATGCCCACAAAAACTCTAAACAGATCCGAGTCTTTAAAAAATTTTTCCTTTAATATTAATGCCTGCACAGAGGAATTGATATCTTCTGATACGCATATTGATTGAACATTAGCTTGGCACATATAGTCGAAAATTATCTTATGATATTTATGGTATGATCCATCCGCCAAATGAATGTGCGAATCTAGGTAGTACAACTAGCTGATGATCAGTAGACGTAACTAATTAATTATTAGTCATGACTTGGCTTGCCCTACTAGTAATGAGCGATAAATCCATTCATCCATTTAATAGTTATCTGAGGATTAATATTACATTGATCCCGATCAAGATAGTTACTTTATGAGTCTTCAACTTTAGGTGACCAACATTAATAGAGAATAGTTGCTTAGTAGTAAGAATGAACTCTTTAATTGAATCAATTTTACATAGGAGTTTAATAAATAATGTAACAACTTTATTGGAATAAATGGCAATAAACACAGAATCGTAAATAGCTCTGGCTTCCATTCACAGAATCATAAAAAAATACGGTGCTGAAAGGGTTAGCGATAGTGCAGCAGATGAATTGAGAAGAATATTAGAAGCCCTAGGCGAAAATATTGCTAAACAGGCC
>DATEIH010000193.1:0-4842 GCA_035279165.1 Candidatus Nitrosocosmicus sp.
CAAAATTTATGAAATGGAGGAAATGGTTGATGTGTTATATAGGAAAAGTACACGTGAATCATCTCAAATTGTCATTGCAAACAATTATTCAGATAATAGATGCAATATCTCCACCGCTTTAATTCTAAAATATTTGGAACGTATTTCCGATCATGCGTGCTATATTGCAGATTCAGTTAATTACATCGAAACTGGTATGGCTAGTCCAAGAAGATAGATGACTTTCACTAAAAAAGTACGAGTCACTCGTATTGCATCATATTCTCATAAATTCAGATCGGGTTTTCACATCATCAATTAAATATTGTTAAATAAATTTAACTATCTTGATGAATTGGATACATTGAGTAGGTTTGAATAAAAATGAAAATAAAAACAAAAACAAAAAATGCATAATATGTGGATGCTCTGGTCATTCTCTTTTCGGCTGTTTTTCTCATTGGACGGGTCATAAGAAAAATAACGGTATGTGTAACAACCCATAATCTAATCCCTTATTCCATTCTTGCCTACTTCAATTCATAAAGCGCTATCACTAATTTTAGCAAGATTTTTTCGTTAGTTGTCTCTGCCAATGGTACAAAATATTTCTGAGTTTCTTCCTTAATTCTTGCTATTTTGTCCTTTCTTCTCGAATTTTTTAATGATCGAAGTTCATCTAGTCGTTCAGCCAGAATAATGTTTTTTATCATGCTGTCTGATTGTTTTATTTTGCCAAACTGTTTTTCTATTTTTGATTCTTCATTTTTATTAGATTCTGAATCGGAATATTTACTAAAAAACGATACTGTTGTGAACGTTTTTTCGCTAATCTCTTTTTTTATGTAGTCTTTTGTCTCTTTGGATACTTCTTGTTTATTGAAAATGTCATGTAGTAGTGCAGAACAAACCAAATCCGAACTATCTGAATTCATCTCTTCGTTTAGAATTAATGCTACTCTTAGTGAATGATTAATTTGAGGTTCAATTTTATCATATTGATATTTTCTGGTCATACTACTGTAAATCCTTAATGCTAATCCAAAGGCTTTTGAAATTTTTTCTACTTCGTTCATTGAATCCTCAAAAGGTTTTAATAATTTGGTAAATCCTGTTTTAATGAAATTATTTTTATTATCATTATCTTTAGACATTTCTAGTAATTTGACCTAAGACCTTTGGCAATTCATCCATTAATGTACTTTTCATCTTCTACTACTTTCTAAACTACTTTGATAAAAGTTCGTAATAAGGGTAATAGATATACATTCATAAGTTTATAACATTTTATCAGTTTATTGAATATATTTACATGGTTTACGATGATCCAAACAAAAATAATACTGTAAATATCTCAATTCAATATAACGATATTAAAGTGCAATTTAGTGGGGAGCCTGAGAATGTTCTTTTGTCTACCATTTCTTTTCTTACCAAAAATATTCCAGAGATACGCTTGGCTCAGAAAATTTCCTTAAATTATTCTGTGTCCGAATTGATTGAAATGTATTCATCTATAATCAAAATTACGCCAGAGGGACCCAAAATATTGCCCAACCTTGGAGAAATTCATAATAAGAAATTTTCCGATAAGGAAATAGTCATGTTATTTTTGTTGGGGTCAAAAATAGCATTCGAATTGGGCAAGATTTCTGAAAAATCATCTCCTATATCCGAAATCCAAGCTACAACAAACCTAAATCCAAAATCTATTAGTTCAAGATTGTCTGAATTAGTCAAAGTTGGATATGTTGTAAAAAGTGTAAATAAGGAAAACCAAGCAGAATCAGTAGTGTATGGAATAACCACTATAGGAATTAAATGGTTAAATGATATTATGGCAAAAAAACTACTCTAAATTAGTTTAGTTAGTTCGTTACTTTTCAAACAATGGCTTTTTCTGAATATATCTATAGTTTCTTAGAGTTCCTACACGAGATAGTATTCCTTCTCTTACCATGTCACTTAAAGAATGTGATACTGCTGTTTTATCGTAATTATATCCCATTCTTGACAACTCTTGGTGAACCTCTATAAGTAGTCGCTCACTTTCAAAAAATTTCTCATAAAAGATCTTTTCCATCAAACTTCTGCAGGTATTTCCATTCTTTGCAAGTTCCTTTAATGAAACATTATTTCTTTTTTGATTCATATTTTGCAAACTACCGTCTCCATCAATCTTAGATTTTAATAAATTAATTTCAGTCTTTAATTTTTCAATTTCACTATTGGTATTTGTGCTTGAGAGCGAGGCGATATCTATTCCAGTAAGCACATTCTCCACTACATTCTTAACTTTATCTTCTACACATGTAATTTCGACCTCCCATTCTTTATATTTCAATTTTATCTTTGCCTCCAAAGATAATTTCGATACCGCTTCACTCATCTTTGATATTTGTATACACATCCTACCTGATAAAGATGTTGTTGAACAACATGCACATCATGAACAACGTTTATTAACATCTTGTTGTTGTTGAACAACATGCACAATCAATTAAATCTTCAAGATCTGGAGTTAAATATAGAGGATATGAAAAAATCTTTAATTAATAACTTTAGTAATTCCCACTTTTGTAAGGACTACAGAAATTTAATTGAAAATAAGAGGTTGGTTTTTGTGGACGACGAGGAAGGTGTACCCATACAAAATTGGGGGATTAATTCAGAAAGGTACGCTAACCTGAAACTAAATGGAATCGAATTAGTGGAAAAAGAAAAGTTGGTTTTTGGTATCGATTCTAGTTGTATTAAGGTTGCAGAAGTCGAAGATGGCGGATTATATGCCGTAAAAGGATCCATCTGTATATCTTTTAAGGGTAAACCTGCTGCACATTTAAAAATCGGGCCGCTAATCTTTTATCTTAACGAAGAAGCTCTTCAGAATCTTCGATTTGAGCACAATGTATCCAAACTAATACTCTTTAATGACGATTATGCAAAAAAATTTTTGAGAGTAAACATAGAAAGGTATATTCAGTTTTGGTTATCAAAATTAGTTTCAAACTCTATAATACTTATTGATGGCTCATTGAAATCTTCAATATTTGAGAATCATTTTTATGATATTTCAAAAACCATAGAAAATTCTGTTATCAACAAAAATTCATTAATTGGAATAAGCAAAAACTCCAAAATAAAAATACTAAAGTATTTGTCATATCCTTTAATAAGATCTAAGGTTTGTTCCTATATTGATATCAATCTGGTTATTCGAAGCTTGATTTCTAGGATACATGGGGAACACCTTCTGATAAAGTTGTCTAACAATCAATATTCAAACATACTAAGGGCTGACGTGGTATCATATAATAACGATGTGAATAGCACTTTAGGAACATTACTATATAACGAATTAATTCATTTTGGATATCCGAGCACCCTCCAACTTTCGCATCATGTTTCTGTTTTTTCAAATACGGACTTGGCAAGTATGAAGAGTTTCATAAAGTCTAATTATTCTATTAGAGAAATTTCTCATGAGAATGCTAGATCATCTGTTTTAGGGACTGCCTGGAGATGAAAATTCTATCAAAAACAGGCGATGAAATTCTCTTACTCGCAGTAACAAATGATTTTGCAAATAAGGGTGACTACTTTGTTATCGAGGATTTTAACAATAATAAGAAACTCCTTGTTCAATTCTATGACGAAGAGTATTTTTCATCGTCATCACTTGTGGAAGAAATAATAAAGGATGAGGTGATTTCAAAATTTAGTACCGAAAATATTTTTGATCCCTTGGAGATTACCAATCTCTCTCAAACAATACGGGATGTTAGGATCTTTAAGACTAAAATAAGGGCTTCTATTGATAACGAAAATCAAATATCAACTGATGTCGATTGGGTACCATCAAGAGTAAACTCCAAGATCGTCAAAATTGGTCTAAACGATATAAAGGATTTATTAAAGAAAAACATGCAATATCCAATATCCTTAGGTAAATGTGGATCTGATAATCAAAACTTTGAAATTTTTGCCGAAGATCTAGATGGTAAGCTAAACATAATCACAGGCAAGAAAGAAACCGGTAAATCTCATCTTTCAAAAATATTGATAAACTCTCTCATACAATATGGAGCTTATGTAATAGTATTTGATTTAAATAATGAGTATAGTGGACTGTCCTGTAATGTCGATGGGATGCCTTCATCTATCAGTGATAAACTTCTTTTGTTAAATCCTGGAAGAGAATTGAAATTCAATTTATCATATTTTGGAAAGCCTTCTATTTCTAATATGTTAAAAAATGCATTAGATATGCCTTCTGCTTCACTAAGAGAATTTTTTCGGATATGGGATTCACTAGAAAACAAAAATATACTTAGTCTATCTGAGCTTGGTAAATCTTTTGGAACTTGGACTATTAATGAATTGGTAAGGGATGCACTATTATCCCGATTCCATATGATTAATTCCTCTCGGCTGTTTTCGTCCAATAATGTTAACGACAGAGGATTTCAATTTGAAGATGTAATAAAAACAAAACCAAAGGGAGCTGCCATGATTGTCAATATGAGCAGGATTTCTCCTGTAGTGAGACGCATGATTGTTGAGCTGGTGATGAATAAATTGATTGAATTATTAGAAAAGTCCCTGATTCCACCAATTTTCATATTTGCTGAAGAAGCTCAACTGTATATTCGTGATACATATTGGGAAGATCTAATAACTAGAATGAGACATTTTGGAATTTATTCTACATTTATTACAAACCAGCCAGATGCTATAAATGATACTATATATAGACAGGTTGATAATATTTTTTTATTCAATTTTACAAACGATTCTGACCTAGAAAAAATTTCAAAGGTATCGTTAGTAGATTCCTCGACTATCAAGTCGTTGGTCAAGACA
>DATEIH010000194.1:0-3027 GCA_035279165.1 Candidatus Nitrosocosmicus sp.
CCTCAGTAGGTTGTAATAAAAAGGCAATAATATGTTGCACCTTGTGTTCTGATTACCGTTGTTACGAACATTTACAAGGGCATAGTCATTCAATGGATAACTTTGAAGTAAGACCCTAATCTTTTCTATATATTTCAAATGACGTTGAAGAGATATGATAATACATTCCTGATTAGTTAGAAGCGGTACTTTGTTATAGGATTGGATAATCACTTCTCTTGTATCCCATCCATTATTTTGTTTCTCTCGGTACTACTGCTTTACCAATTTCTTATTTGCGTTACCACCAAAGAGAGATTACTAAACGTTGTGTCGTTAAGAGGAGGAATTTCAATAATAGACAAGTCTCCTACCGACTATAGCAATAAATGATTTAATATTACTTATAGTGTGTAATGCTAGTGTGTTCTTTTAAATCTTGTCTTGAGTCAAAAGATTGTCCGCATGTTTCACATGAAAAAGTTGCCTTCACATTTGTTGAATTTTCATCCGAGTTTCTTCCACTATCTACCCTAAAATTGCTCAATCTACTTGGATTTATTGATGAGGAGTTAATTACATTTCTCAAAATTTTCATATTTGAAGATGCAACCTCATTGAAAATTTTACCGAAAAAAATTGCATTTTCTGTATAATAACTCACTAGTTTATAATACATCTCTGATATACTTTTAAAGAATTCTTGGTTATTCCTTAATTGATTCTGGACGTTTTGAAAGTATTGCATGTATATTGATGGATAAGTGTTTAAAGCTTGTTCTTGGAATTTCGTATAGTTTTCTGCTATTTCTTTTGTTGCTTGAGCTGTTTGTTTCTGGCTAGAGGAGATTACTTGGCCGTAATGTGACATCTGATTCCCTGCTTCAACCTTATTTCTCTCTATACTTTTGGTAGAGTCTTCCGTAGTCTCTATGACAGATAATGCAGATTCTTTTTCGTCATAATTTTCGATAAAGGGTTGTTGATTATTGTTATTATTTTGATTGATGAATTTATTATTATAATCATCATTCTTTCCAGGAATAATTTCTTCAATTATATTAGAGGTTTTTGTTTGATTTTTATCATTATTTGACATAGTACTGCCTTGTTTAACAAGTTATAAAAGACTAGTAGATCCAAACTTTTTAAGAGGATAGACTTGTGGGTAATGGAGATTCCAGTACATAGTAATAGTACCAAGGTAATGGTTAGTAACACAAATGCTAATATTCATGAGTAGTCATAAAATATGCTTGAAAACATTATTTATTTGTAGTACAATATCAATTGATTCTAATAAATATTTACAAATATAGGCTATGTATTTAAGTAATGTTAGTTACACACTAACCATGAAAAATGCATTTATATCACTAATCTTCGCTGCATTATTAATTTCATCTGTAGTCAGTGTAGGATCAGCAATTGCTCAAAATCAAAGCCAAAACCAAAACCAATCATCATCAACAGCAGCTATACCTGAAAATCAAACCATGGCTTCTATTTCAGGTAGTCCTCAAACTGTCATAGCTAATCAAACAACCGTGCCAGCAGAACAGACAACAGTAACAGTTAATCAAACATCTGAGCCAGTAAAAGGTCAATCTCAAATTCAACCATTGGAAAATCAGAAGTTAACCTCAGAAACGGGAGATTTGGCTAATATACAAAACAAGACAATGGTAAAAGCTACAGGACCAGCTGATACTACTATTGCAAATAAGACTACCGTACCTTTTAATCAAACTACCATAGGAACAGGCAATAGTACTAACTAACACATTTATTTTTCATATTTTTATTTTTAATAAATGATTTATAATTAACAAGGATTCAATATATTTTCTGAGATACTGCCATAAACGGTTTTAGAGATTAACTATTACCATAATTAGTACTAATATTATTGATGTATTTATATTATGTTTCATCTATTATTTTATGAGTTCAACCCAGATTGATTGGAACGATGTTATAAAAAAGGAAGCCAGAGGCATTAATGATGCTGATTTTGGTGAGGTTCAAGAATTAACGGATGAATATGTCATAACTCAAAGAGGATTGATTGATGTAGAAACATTTGGCATACCCAAAGAGAGGGCAGAAAGTTATGATGGAAGCGTATTGAGATTTAACGTAAGTGAAGATGAAGCTTTCGGTAAATATCGAGAAGGAGCAGAAGAAGATGCCGCTGAAACTCTTGCACAAGATACGGAAGTTTCAACTAATAACGAGACGGAAACTCAGTTACAATCCAACCAAGATAATGAAACTGAGGAATCAACTACCGTACCTCTCATGGAGGAAAGAGTTGGCGTGTCAAAACGAATCGAAGAAGATACTGCTACTATAACCAAAAAACCAATAACAGAAACCAAAACAATAGAGGTACCGGTAACTCATGAAGAAATATCAATTGAAAGAAGGAAAACTTCTGGAGAGCAAACTTATACCGAACAAAAACCAGTCACATCGCAAGAAGAAATAGAAATACCAGTCAAGAAAGAAGAAATTGAGGTTAACAAAAGACCATATATTAAAGAGGAAGTAGTGGTAAAAAAGAAACCTGTAACTGAAACAAAAGAAATTACAGAGGAAGTAACGACTGAAAAGATTAATGTATCTGATGGCTAGCAATAAAAAAATTAAATCAATTGCCTCTTTTTCTAAACTTTTGTATTGATTAGATATAGAAATATTAATGTCATTAAGTAGAACCTATGTGATTAACAGCCCTGGTGGGTTTAGTAATAGATCAATACACTTTCTTTATTTTGTTTAAAGCAAGCATGTGTGAAATTCGCAGGTAACGTTCAAATTCAATAAATGTTCTCATTATATAAAAGAAAAAGGCATACGCTTTAAATAGAAGTTTTGTCAGTGCATCTATATAAATCATTATTGATATAATTTTTTGAAAATATGCTTGGAACACTTTGGACAATCATTTTGATTATAGTGGCAATTATAGTTATAGTACTTTTACTAAGGTTTCTTTTTGGAATTTTAGTTATAGCTCCTGTAGGGCTTGAATTAGTTAAACCT
>DATEIH010000195.1:0-14235 GCA_035279165.1 Candidatus Nitrosocosmicus sp.
GTATCTGGATCTTAGAAAATACGGATCAGTACCACATGGAGGATTTGGTCTAGGCTTGGAGAGACTGTTAAGGTGGATTTTAGATTTTGACGACATTAAAAATGTGACATTATTTCCTAGAACAATGACAAGGATTTTACCATAGCTGCAAATCAGCGATCACAAATTGTCTCTTTTTTTATCCATCAAAATGTAAAAAAGAGGGGTAGTCAAACTATTTTTGATGTCGGCAATTCTTTCGAATCATGATTCTACGTCCTTAATTGAAGATTGTAGGACTTGAATTAGACAAGTCATCACAACTTTTTCTAATAGGAAGATATGGGATGCCGTGCCATCCTTTCTTACTGGACATATGACACCTAGCAGGATATTCTCATAAAGATTTTTTTCAAAAAATACTCTGCTGGTGACATTAGTGCTCTGCTATAATCGTAGATGGACCAACATCATATAGAAAGGATTTCTTTGGAAATTAATTGTAGGTTCTCATCCATATGGGTTTAGGTTTGCTCCTCCAATCAACATGCTTTGGGATGTCATTGTGAGTCAGTATTAACTACTATATTTGGATATAGCAAAGCAAAATAATGCAAAGTAAACTAAATCAATTTGGAGTTGGATACAGCCTATTCGTGCTGCTGTTGAATGACTTGTTTTTTTATTAATAGCTAACTAACAGACATAAGGATATCAAAACAATTTCTGGCGTCCTTTAGCATATCAACAAATCCCTTTTATTTTCCGTTGAATCGATAGAGGTTATATCCAACATCCTATACCAACAATAAAGTTAACTGTTATAAGTTACCAATATAATAAATTGAGTTAGTTTATAGAATCGCCTTAGCAAAAAATATGTTGTCAGATAATGGGATAAAATAATATTATATTGTGCCATTAATTAGACATAGATGCATCTTACGCGTGATGAGGAGAAAGGATTGTCCGGGGAATACGGTGAGGCTACTTCTACAGCTTACAGAATATTAGTAGCAATAGGGGAAGCAACAGATGCAGAAAGGCTTGTACCGATCACATGGGCACACGTTTCAGGTGTTAACTACAATACAATCGGAGATAGTGGATTGGAGTTTTTAAAAGAAATCAGCAAAGATGGGAAGGTGAAAGTAAATACATCACTTAATCCAATGGGCTTTGATAGGGAAAATCTACCGGAATTATCACCTCAATTCATTGAAAAGCAGTTTGAAATAGAAAGGGCGTATGAAAAAATCGGAGTCACACCAACTTTTTCATGTATCCCCTACGAAATTTTACCTATACCAAAAGAGGGTACCCAAGTAAGCTTTGCTGAAAGCAGTGCGGCTGTTTTGGCTAATTCACATCTTAATATTACTACAAATAAAGAAAGCGCTTTAAGTGCATTAGCAAGCGCATTAACCGGAAAATCCCCTTACTCGGATTTGAGGATTGATGAAAATAGATCACCGAAGGTAGAAATAGTTAACGAGATAGATTTAGAAAGTGAACTTGATTATGGACTATTAGGATATTTTACAGGAAAGACAATTCAAAAGAGTTGTACAGGTATTTGCAATATTTCCGAAAATACCGATATATGGAGTTTAAAGTCACTTTCCGCAGGAATAGGAACTTCCGGTTCCTGTGGCATGTTTCAAGCCAAAAAACCATCTAAATTCATCGAAAAAGTAAATTATGGAAAAAGAGAGATGAATGAAACTAGAGATGAATTGAATACCTCTGAGGATGGCCAATTAATCACATTTGGGAGTCCTCAGCTTGGAATTGAAGAGATAAGTAAAATTCAAACACTAATGGATGGAAAGAAATTCACAAAACCCTGTAAGATCTTTTGTCCAAAATCGGTATTTTGCAAGGCTAAACAATATGGAATCGTCGACTCATTAAAGAAATCAGGAGTAGAATTTATATCTGATGCTTGCACCTGCTTAACGCCTCTGATAAATAAGAAAAATTACGATAGCATAATCACTAACAGCGTCAAGGCATCATATTATATGAAAACATCGAATAAGGTTTCAGTTGCTTTAAAGAGTCTTAAATCGATAATCAAAGAATACACGGTATAAGGTATCTAGATTGGAATTATTTTTTATATAAAAGAGGTGAAATTAGAAATGGAAATAAAGTGTAAAAAGATAGTTGGAGGGAAAGCTAGGGGAAAATTGTTGTTGTCAAAGAAACCCATAAATTTTCTTGGAATGGTTAATACTCAATCAGGAGAAATAACAAACGCTAGTAACGGTTTTGATGTACAAAATTTAAATGGAAAAATCCTCGTTTTTCCTAATTCAATTGGTAGTAGCGTAGGAGCATATACGATCTATACTTTAAAGAATAACAATGTAGCGCCTAGTGGTATAATTTGCACTAATAAGGTGGATATAACTACTGCTTCAGGTTGTGCGATTTCAAACATACCATTGGCTTTTATCGATAACCAAAGGTATAATGATCTGGTCAATAGTATGAAAATATTAGGTAAGAACAAGGAATTAGAAATTACATTAGATACGGAAGAAGGGAAGATTATCATAGATTAGAGAAAATCTATATAATCTATACTTTTCAAATAATGTGTCTCGGCATATGGCTTTCGATGGGCGAACGGACCATTTTAGAATGGAATGAAGATAAAAGTCCATATGCCGAGATGAGAGATAAATACACGATGGATAGGAAAAATTGGTTCGACATCGATAATCTATACTGAAAATACTGGTGTGATTTGGTAGGTTTGATCCGGCAGCCCTAGGCCTACGATTCGAAATGCAAATTCACGTTATCATAATAAGGATTGATTGATAATCCAAAACATTTTAGTATAAATCTTTGCAAGTTATAATATTGGTCAAATTTTGTCCTGAATGTGGAGGTAGCTTGAATTTTGATACAATTACTAAGAACTTTATTTGTAGGGGTTGTGGGCTTTATGCTCCCAGAGAGAAATTCGAAGAATTGCATGAGAAAGTAAATACGATCGATAGAAAGAATAGAAGCGATGACTATCTAGATTGGTGGCAATCTTCTAAAAAAGATAAGAAGAACGATCACTAGTTCTTTAGATTTTTTTTATTCATGTCCAACATTAATACTGTTTTGCAGACAGAACAAATTTCATCGGTTGAAACTCCGCCACAATTTAGACAAGCATTCTTGATTTGTTTATCATTATCAGAATTTTTTATTAATTTAGCTAGCTTGTTCATAGAATTGAAACAATTATATTTTATACCAGGATGGATTTTTTCTAGATCATTGAAAAACACTCGAAAGTCGCTACGAATGCTTTCGTTCATATAAGGACATTCATCTGTCTGAAATTCAATACCCATATGGAAAGCGTAAAATACTATTTCATTTTCATATAACTCTACAAGTGGCTTAATTTTCTTCAATCCATTTTGATATATTATGGGTTCGGGATACATCCAACCAATTCTTCCAACATCACCCGAGATCAAATTTATCATAAATGTTTGAAGATGATCATCCAAATTATGTGCAGTTGCAAGAATGTCTGATTGCATAGAAAGGGCTGCAACATCCAATGCCCTTCTCCTAAAAGTTCCACAAATGGAACAGGAGCTAACCTTTTTGGATGGCCTTTTTACAATCGCTTCATCCATACTCGAACCAAACAATTCTTTATAACTGAAAATTTTAAAAGATACCCCTAATTTATGGCAAAAATTTTTCACTATGGTGAGAGATTCATCACGGTAGCCCTCAATTCCTTCATCAATTGTAATAGCGATAATATCATTATTTTCTTTTAAAATTTTTTTTATGATATAGAGAAGAACAAGGCTATCTTTTCCGCCGGATACTCCTACAGCGACCCGTTGACCATACTTAATCATCGAATATCTTGAAATGGTATGCAGAGTTTTCTTTTCAATTGAATGTATAAAACAAGGTTTGCAAAGAGATTCACCAGAGTAAAGCCGATTAAACACCACTGGTCTTTTGTTACATTTATTGCATGTAGGCACCAAAGCGCTAAGTAAAACATACTAATAAACGAGTTAAAAGTGTTAAAGTAAAACAATAATCATAGGTTTTCAAATATATGCAAATTTGATTATTTATGCTTTACTTTAATATAGTAATCATATTTATTCATGATCTCTTTATGATCCACCAAAAAAAATCATTGATAGTCACATTCATATCTCAAGTTTTGTGACGAAACATATCAAAGCGAATGTTTATTGTTCACAATTTCATTATCAATTAGCCTAACATAATGTTGAATTAGTGGATCATTTGTCTATAGGGATGCTGCAAAAACTTTCACCATAGGTATAATTGTTCTTGAAAACCTTTGGATCCCACCAAAATGTAAACTCATCTTATGAATAAGGCTATTACGCAAATTGTGCAAAGCTATAATTCGAGGGAATATTCTAGGAATAATATGAATCACTGTGTTCGTAGTTCGCAGTACCAGAATAATATTACTTATTCTTGATAACGTTTAGACAAAAAATGCTAATAATTTTGGCCTAATTTATTATACATATGAAATATTCAAAAAACCACCACCAGAAATCTAGAAAGGTGTATTAAATTTTATTAATATTGCAAAAATTGGCTAAAAAAATAATAATTAACCGAGGGAGTTACAAAAAAATGTTTTATTTGTTTTGATAAAAAGATCTGATAAAGGCATTCCAGGCATTAAAGGCGTTTGTGATGTATTCGGTATATGCATCCATTGTTTTATTGTATAGCTTTACATTTTCACGTGTAGTATCGATAGCATCAAAATTAAACTGATTATTGGCAGTGATTGCTTTTACAAAGTTGTCAACATTTTCATTGGTTTTGTTAAAGAGTTGTTGATATGTTTCATTAGGCTGTGATTGAGACACGTTTACATATTCCCTTATCAATTCTTTTTGATGAGTGACTGTCTTAATGATAACATCTTTTGAAGATTGAATTACTTCAAGTTGAAAATCAGATACTGACTGTAGAAATCGTGGTTGAATTTTAACATATTCATCGAATGATTTTATCATATTATTTTGCATAGTATCAAGTGTTTTTTCTGCTGATTGTTCTGTAAGGCTGATATAAGAGTTGGCTTGTTTTCCTACGTTAGTAGAAACATTTGGATTTGTTGTATTAACTTCTTTACTCATATCTTATAAAGATACCAGGGGACTTATAAACTTTACCAAAATTGCCCATTTAATTCCAATAATAACCGTTAAATGGTTAAAACAAAAAAAATTAGGCTTTGGTACCGCAGCTTCCACAGAATTTTTGTCCTTCGCTTAATTGTGTACCACAGTTTGTACAGAATTTCCCACTCACAGTATGGGTGCCATCAGCTGTTACAGCTAATGATTTCTTCTTGCTAACTCCACCTGCAGCAAAGAATGCAGCAGAAACTCCGCCAATAATTACAACTATTGCAATTATCATTAATACTGTGCTATCCAAATTAGTTCCAAACATTGCAGTACCAGAACCATATGCACCTTGTTGTTGAGCATTACTAATTTTCTCTTTAGCTAAGGTAAGTTGTTCTTCCAGAGTTACACCACCGGGTGCACCGCTACCGCCATATTGAGCATATGCAATATTTAATACTGGTAATAATAGTATTGAGCCCATTACCAATGAAAAAGCCGCTACCATTGAGTATGCCTTGTTCATATTAAAAATTACTCAGATAGGAATTATATAACTTTTATGTTAAAGAATAATGATAACATTTAAGATATGTAAATTTTCATATTAAGACAGAGAAAAATGGCGCGAACTCATGCCCACACACATGGAAAATCACATTCAATTAGACCAACTTCTAAAACTGCACCC
Source organism: Candidatus Nitrosocosmicus sp. (assembly GCA_035279165.1). Taxonomy (GTDB): domain Archaea; phylum Thermoproteota; class Nitrososphaeria; order Nitrososphaerales; family Nitrososphaeraceae; genus Nitrosocosmicus. The sequence goes on from DATEIH010000195.1 coordinate 5,842, forward strand.
TCCTGGGCCATTGATAGCCAAGAAATTATAAAAAAAATTGTAGAGTTTGGAAATGATGGAATGTCCGCTAGTGAAATAGGGTTAAGATTAAGAGATGAATTTGCAGTCCCATTAGTTAAGCCAATTATTGGAAAAACTATTACTCAAATTATGCAGGAAAATGATATCCAGAAAGCAATGCCTGAAGATCTAGAAAGACTTGTTCGCAAGGCATTGGGATTACAAAAACACTTGAATGTCCACAATAGTGATAAGAGAAATGTGAGGTCTTTAGAGTTGATAGAATCTAAAATACATAGATTATCCAGATATTATAAAAATACAGGTAAAGTAAATAAATCTTGGAAATATGCATCGGTAATCGCTAAACTAGAGTAGAGAATGCGATATACTGATCGTGAGCATGTATTAAATACAGCAAGTCAAAAATTATTAAATCAAATAGAACACCAAAAAGATATTTTTATTCTTTCTAATTCAACAGTAGATGGCTTAGTAGGCAGTGCCATCTTACTAAGTTCCATACATAATTCAAAAGGAAATACGACAATTAGATGTCTTAATTCATTAAAATTTGAAGACTTTAAAATAGAACTGATGAAAGTGGTTAATGAGAAACATGAATTTTATGTTTTTATAGATTTTGATTCAAAATTCTTTGATCTTATATCCAGCCTTATCCAAGAAAGCTATTACTTGTTTGTTAATTCAGATTTATGTGATTTGGATCAAATTATAGACAAAGATAAAACCGGAACCTTTGTGAATCCATCGATATGGCAAAGGGATAATGACAAGGAAAGTAAGCATACTTCATCCAGTTTGACGTATCTAATAGCCAAAAACTTTGATAGAAAGATAATTCATAGTTCCTTCTTACCCATCGTCGCTGCATTTTCAAATAACATAGATTTTAACAATGCTGATCACACTGAACTCAAAGAAATTTTACATTCAGCACTGGACCTCAACTTGATCGAGACAAAAAAGGAACTGAACTTTGGAGCAAGTGAAACTACACCAATTGTAGATGCCATTGAAAATAATATAGCCCATTTTATCAAAGGGGTTACATGGAATAAAGAAAATTCACTTAAAATACTAGAAAAGTCGGGCATTCAAATTAAGGATAGTCAAAGGATTAGGACATGGAAAGAGCTTGAGGATGAAGACTTTAACAAAATATTCAATGCCATTGAAAAATACATAGAAGAAAATGGTTATCATAGCAGCAAAAGTGATGACAATATCAAAGAAATAAAGAAGAGAAATCGAGATTTGTTGTTTGGATATAACTACATCTTAACAAATGAAGAATCAGACAGTATATTAAAAAATATTGGATCATTTTCTAAATCTCTAGACTTATGTGTAAGAAATCAATCTTTTGGACTCGGATTATCAATTTGCCTCGGTGACAGAGATGACGCAATGATACAAGTAAAGAACCAAATTTTAGATTATGATAATCTCATAAAAAGTGTAAGTAATAGGATTTTTGATGAAAAATGGAGATTCTATGATGACAAGGAAACTATTTACATTAATGCGGAGGGAATACTAGATGAAAAAAATGTAGATCTTTTCACATCAATCCTCGAAAAATCTGTTTCGTTTGCAGATAGATTGATTTGTCTTAGAATCCTATCAACAGAGAATGAAGAAGAATACAAATATTCTCTGATAAAACCAAAGTTAGCAAAGGTAAACTTTGCTAAAATAAAAAAAAGGATTTATGAACTTGCCGAAACTCATGGCAAATTGAATAGTAATAATTCTGGATCCAGTTTAACAACTATTACAACTGTTACAGTAGACATTGCTGACAAGATAGAGATCAGAGTTCCCATGATTAATTTAGAAGTCTTTTTATCGAATATTAAAAAAATAGTCTTGGATGCAAAAGGATCCTGATATCTGTATTGATACAGAAATAGTGATAGAATGCAAAGAAGAAAAAGAAGTACAAACCATTTTCAAGTCTCTAAATCCCGATAATAAGGAATTTCCCGAGGGACTAGAAATGGAAGTACAGACAAACAGAACACAATTTTTGTTGAAAGTCGGATTCAGAGATAAGAATGTAAGGAAAAAAAATATTAATACACTCATAAACACAATTGAAGAGATCATGGAGCATATTGCAATTATCAAAGAAGTGACCAAAATTGATTGATCCAAAGGTAATAAAAGAAAATCAAGGATTAGTAAAAGAAATGCTAGCCAATAGAAATATGGATTTTCCCCTTGATTCACTGTTCAATGCAGACAAACAAAGACGCGACTTGATAGTTGAATTACAACGTGTAAAACATCAGAAAAACATCCTGTCTAAGGAGATATCAGAAAAGAAGAAGAGAAAAGAGGATGTATCTTTGAAAATCCATGAAATGGGCAAGATTGGTAGGGAGATAAGCAGACTGGAAGAAGAAACCAAAATAAATGAAGAATTATTCTCAAAATACATCCGTAGCTTACCTAATTTCTTTCACGAAACTGTGCCCTTAGGCAAAGATGAAAACGACAATAAAATAATAAGAGAGTACAATAGCAAGTTTGAGGCATTAAAAAACCCTATTGAATCAAATGAAAAATCAAAGAGTGGAGTCATTCTCAATAAGGAACCTCCAGAGATTTTACAAATGAAAAATCATATAGATCTTACAAATGGACTGGGTCTAATCGATTTAGAACGGGCTGGAAAAATTTCGGGATCCCGTTTTTATTTCTTAAGGAATGAAATGGTCAAGCTAAGCATGGCACTATCTAACTTTGCAATAGATTACTTGATCAAAGAAGGATATACAATAGTGCAACCTCCTTTCATGATTAGAAGAGATGCAATGGAAGGAGCAGTCATATTGAGCGATTTTGAGGAAACCATTTACAAAATAGAAAATGAAGACTTGTATATGATAGGCACCTCAGAACATCCCTTAGCATCAATGCACATGAATGAAATACTAAATGGGAAAAATCTTCCCATCAGATATGGTGGAATTAGTACATGCTTTAGGAAGGAGGCGGGTGCACACGGTAAAGATATGAAAGGGCTTTTTAGGGTTCACCAGTTTGAAAAAGTAGAGCAATTCGTCTTTTGCAAACCCGAAGAGTCTTGGAAGGAACACGAAAGACTCTTGCAAATTACTGAAAAATTTTATGAAATTCTAGAGATTCCGTTTAGAACAATAATTTTGTGTTCGGGAGATCTTGGAAAGGTGTCTGCAAAGACATACGACATAGAAGCGTGGTTTCCTGCTCAAAATTCTTATAGAGAGATATGCTCATGCTCAAATTGCACCGACTATCAAGCCAGAAGTTTAAGGATAAGGTATAGAAACAATCCTAACGATGAAACATCCTTGGTTCATACATTAAATAGCACTCTCGTAGCAATTCAGAGAACCTTAGTCGCTATACTGGAAAATTATCAGACTGGCAAGGGGACAATCATTGTTCCGGAGGCCTTAAAAAAGTACATGGGCGATATAAATGAAATAGGTAAAGTAAATAAATAAAAATATAACATGTTCTTGTTGTATAAAAATACCTCAACACTTTTCAAACGTTAATTAGTCAGGTTTGAGTATAAGCAGAGAAATATTAATCGCTACTGATATTGTTTTACAAAATAAACTAACCAAAATGTATATATCTTAGTTGTCAGGCTCATATTATAATGAGCTTGTTAAACGTACTGTCTCAAACAAGTAGTATGTTCCAAAACTTTGGCTTACAAATCGGGCCTCAATATGATCCATTGTTCTATGATGTAATGATTTACATATTTGGAACTATGTTATTTGGAGTATTCTTGCTGAGTGTAATTTCATTTTGGTTGAGAAGGAAGGGCCTTGGGGGCGCATCTGCTAAAGAGAAATGGACCCAAGAGTTAGAGAAATACTTTGAAAAAGAACAAATAGGGTTAATACCTGACGCGACACACCACTGGTAATAAATAGAATGGATCAGTCCTTTTTATTTATATAATAAATTTTTAATTATTGTCTGTTTTTCTTGTATCAAATCATAGTTAGCCAGTGGGGTTTATCTCTTGGTGAAATTGAAACCATCAATAATCTTTTAAAAGACTACCATGTTTTGGAAAATTCTATTAATCAAAATGTAGGCTATGCAAGCACTTTAGAAATCGAATTTTTGAAAAACAAAAATACCGACTTTTTCGATTCCATAACAATCGAAAAATGGACAGATCTGGTAGGAGTTATCAAGAACATTAAGAAAAGAAGGGGGAAAAAAGGACTGAAATTGAAAATAACTATAGTAGATTATTTTGAATCTGAAGATACAGCGGATATTAATGTGAACAGCAAAAATGATGACGAAGCAGGCATTGAAAGGGAAGTTGAGTTATTGTTTTTTAAGAGAACCATTTTTTTGCTAGCACATAAAATTGACTCGGAATTTATTAAGGGTCTTGAAAGAATTGAGGTGGCGATCGAAAACTTGACAGAATTACTCAAAAAAATAACCCGATCCTCAATTTCAGAAGATCAATATGAAAGCAGCAAGTGTGAAATCGGCAAAGCGCAGATGGATCACCAAAGTATACGCAATAATCACTATATGCCCACAAGTATTGAAGGAAGTGAGGTCCAAATGCAGATCTTTTTGTTTGATGATAAAAAGAGGATTTGGAAAAGTCTTTAGATCTATATTAACAAAATTAAGAAAACATAACATAACAGAGCTATTGCTCAACCCATAGAATTAAAAAAGACAATCTTTAGGAAGATAAAATATGGGGAAAGACGATGACACAAATGGTGTCGAAAAAACTATGAGTATTTTTCTAGATTTTAAGAACAAAGAAGTCAGCATTGGAGAAGAGTTAGAATGTATAATAACAATTAATTATACTGGTAGGTTTGACAGCATAAGTATTAATTCTCAAATTGAGGATTCCTCAGATGTTTTTACATACACGGAGATTAATGGTAAAAAAATTAACCACCCCTATGCAAGACTCTCTATAATGAAAAAAGAACTTCAAAACCCAAGTAGTATAAGCTTGAAAGCTATTACAAAACACGTTCCCAAGAATGCTGAATCAGTTGTCAAGTTTAGAGTCACACTAATTCAGGAACATAAAGAAATAGCATCAGATATTAAATTTATCAAAATAAAAAAATAAAAGAATTATCCAAAGCTAGGTTCGACTGACACCTGACCGGTCATCCAAGGATGAGGTTCACAATGATACAAATAATCACCCCTCTGGGTAAAAGTAAAGTCATATGTACCTTGAGGAGGAATTAGACCTATTGTATCTAGAGAATTGAATGGTCCATTAACAGGATCTACATAGTTATTATCACTCGTTACTGAATGCGCAGTAACATCATCATTTGTCCAAACTACCTTATTTGAAACACCCAGTGATGCTCTTATTTCTTTGGGGACAAAGAAAGTTGGATTTGCAGGTAGTGATGCACCTTCAGCAATTTTAATATCAGTAGTTCCGGATGGATTTAAAATCTCCTCGGATACCTCAGGTTTTGCATTTATTGCAGGAGTATAAACGAATTGATAGTATGCTAAACTAACAGTGACTATTACTACAAAGGAAATAATACTAATCCCGCCGATTTGGGACTGTTTTTTTACTTTTTCCAATTAGATTTTATTCCTTGATACAATAATAAATATTTTTTTTTACAAAACTATGAAAATAGAAATGGACTTTGTAAATAAAAGAAACTAAGAAATACAATTGCAGGAGTAAAAAAAATTAGGTACGATTCTTGCCAGGATTAGTAGTTTTTGATTCCCCCATGTCCGAAATTGAAGTGGATTTGTTTAATTCAGTGGAATTAACCTGTTGGTGTAATTTTCCATCATTTTGATCATTCTGAATTGAGTGTAGTGAACCAGCAGTGGTTTGCAAATTCTGATCATAGTTAGTAGATGGTCTAGGCCCAGTACTTGCATCAATACCTGTTGTGGAATTCTTTGAGGATGGCAGTGAAGAACTTCCTTTTGATGAAGATATTTCAGGAACCGGAACAGGTTTTTTGTCTTCTGGTAACTTATCCGATGGAGAATTAAAGATACGATCCGATGACCCAGATAGTTCACCAGCCTTGGCAGGTTTAGACGGTAATGACTTTGTAGAACCCGCACCAAAGGATGGAAAAACGAATTTTCGCTTGTTGGTTGTTACAACTTCCACATTTGACTTGGTAAGTCCCCGGCCATATCTATAAAGATGGAACATTCCCGCAAATACGAGCATCAATATTCCTATCAAGAAGAGAGAGTAGTTCTTCATGCCATTTAATACAGCGTAATAAGCAGCTATATTCAAGTAAACTTGAAATGCTATTAGGGCTACAAAGAGGATATACAACCATTTGGTGGGAAGCTGTATGGGATTCTTTTCGGCAGGTTTTTGTTTCTTTGCATTAGCCTCTGCATTTTTCGCCAGCTTGATCATCAAGTACGTAAACCCAAATGACAAGGGAACTAGCAAGGCCATTACGGTGTACAGAAAAATCGGGTCAATAACCAATCGTTCCAACAAAGACTTGGTTCTATCTGGATCGATGTAAAATCCCCAATAAGTAGTAATAATGATCTGCGCTATACTAGTTATACCTATCGCGGTTATAATCGGCCTGTCCTTCCAAGAGAATTTCTTGTATTTATCTATGAATGGAATTATTAACAAAGTGAATATGAATAGTCCAGGCCATGCTACACCTGTAGTAAACTTGTCGAATTGACTTCTTAGGAAAGAATACAGCCCTGTAAGATACCATTCTGGAACTGTAATTCCCGGCGGGACATTTGGATCAAATTTAAGTCCCATATCAATTGGAAATACCCCTCCGGTCAGCATTATCGCTCCCGCTACAGCCATTACCATAGGAACGTCAAATACCAAAAATCGTGGAAAATGTACTACCATTAATCCCAGCAGTACAATGGGCAAGAAGAACACATGGAAGGCATAGAATCTGAGTACAAAGTCATGAAACCCAGACCCGAAAAACGCGTTCATCATATCGGGCCCTAAAATAGGGATCGAATTAGTCAGCGACGCCGCTATAGAAATGGCTAGTTCAGCTCTTTCGCTAAAAATAATATCATAGCCTGTAAAAGCTTCGAGAATAGTTAATACGCCTAATAAGATTCCTGTTACCCACAGCATTTCATTTCGGATTTTATATCTACCACTGAAAAACTGGTAGTACATGTGCAGTATTGCGAGCATAACCATCGCATTGGAAGCATGATAATGTATATTTCTCATATGGAATCCGTACGGGATAGTATCGTTAATCTTACTTACACTATCCCATGCTCTATCAAGTATAGGTTCATACCACAACATTAAGAAAGCTCCTGTGATACCCAATATGATAAAGACTACAAAAGTTAACATTCCAAGGAATCCAAGTGGACTGACAAACTTGGTGGGTAATGTAAATTTTAATCCCATGAATATTGTTCTATCGAAACCAGTGTAAATCCACTTGAATAGCCTTACCAGGCTATTATCTTGATTATGTAAGGAAGCGCCCATATCCAACTACCCCATTTCCAGATGGAGTCCAATTAGGGGGTTTGATCCAAACATTGCCTTCATCATCAACTTCCAGATCTAGCATTGGTAAGACATTAGAAGGTGGTGCTTGAAGTGAGGCAGGACCTGCAAAAGCAGCCCCAGTTAAAGGATCGTACATTGACCCGTGGCATGGACATTCTCCACGCTTTCTGCCATCTTCAGGCCAATATTTCCATAAGCACCACAAATGCAAGCAAACCATGCTATACATTCTGAAGGCAGATGCATCTTTTTTTTCTCCTCCAAGCTCTGGTGGTAACCTAATAAATTGCCAGGTCCTGAATGCTTCTTCATTTAACACAGGATCTTCCGATACAGGAAAAACAACAGCTTCAGCATGATTTATTTTGAAGGTATTGACATTTGCTTGACTTCCGTCAGGCAAAACCACCTTTGATCTCTCTCCGGTGCTTTCTTTGGGATTAGGCAAAAATTTTCCCCAATCTACAAAGGGAGTAAAGGTCATAACTGTACCTGCGGCTGCAAGCAATTTTAAAAAATCTCTACGTGAAATCTTTCCTCCGTCAACATTTGGAGGTTGTCGTTGAGACATTATATTCAAAAATGTGGAAAGATATCTTATAAATCTTTATTTAGATTTTATATATCCAATCCAATGATTGCTTCACAACCTAATTTGTAATAGGGATTGTCTTTTTAGAAAGAAAACTAATACTTGCCGATGTCAGGCTTTAAAGTTGTTAAAGCAAAGCATTTGTAAAAAAAAGGTAAATGATTATGAATAAATAAATATATATATATTTCAATTCATATCTAGTCTTATTCTAATAATTCTATTTCTA
>DATEIH010000196.1:0-6649 GCA_035279165.1 Candidatus Nitrosocosmicus sp.
GTTTTATATAATTAATTAAAAAGTTCGTAATATTATTGTAATACTCTTAATCCTATTACATGGGATATGGTATATTTATAAAAGAATGTTTAAATTGCATATCAAACAAAATTAGGGAAGCCTAATGTTATTAGTATTGACGCCGTGTGTAATTTTTGGCACTTGTATTAGAGGTAAAAGAATGTGGTAAAACTACTTGCAACTTTAATCCTGTTATTGTTGCTCGCAAATATATCAATTTCGTCTGTAAATAATGTACTAGCTCAAAACTCTACTTCTATTGAAAACCCTGGAATATCAAATGAAGATCTATTGCTTTTAAATATTAATCTAAATAGAATAGATACGCAGCTTAATATTCTGTTAAACAAAATAAATAATAATAACAATTCTCTGTTATTCGAACATGCTTATATTCCTCATTCTGTAATTTATCCATCAACTAAGCCTATTGCGATAGCAATTGATGAAGAATTGGCTAATAATTTGGAATCTAATCTTACTGAAGTTGGAATAGAATCTCGTGCTGATGCCAATTCTCCTATTATTCTTACTGACATAACCGACGCCAAAAACATAATCAACGATTTTTACTCAAAACTGAAAGATACACTTTCTGCACAAGATTTTTCAGTTCTTGAATCTCAAACAATGTCCTATCTACTAAGAGATGCTTTTAATTCATATGGGTTATATTTGAACACTTCAAAAATTGCAGATCCTGATGTTGCAAAATTTGCCATGATTGATTATGAGAATACAAGAGGATTGATAAATCAATCAAATACAATTTTTGAAATATTAAAACCAAATATGACGGATGCAAAATCTAATGAGATAGAATATTTTATCACAAATTTGAATACAATAATAGATTCTAAACGTGATAATACATCAGAATTTTCGAGAATAGTTTCTGCAATAGAGAATGATCTGAATGAATCTAATAATATTCGTATATCCAGTACAACTGGTACAGTTGATCCATCTCTCCAGATATATTATGATAACATAGATATTCTGCTAAATAATGCAATTTCCTCCATTCAAAATGGTAATTATCTTGCTGCAGACAAAAATGTATCCTCTGCGTATTTAGATAATTTTGAATACCTTGAAGCCCCAATCGAAGAGGTAAATTCCACCTTAATGTTGAAAATAGAAACTGATATGAGGGAGAATCTGCGTGCTTTAATTAAAAATCAAACCTCGCTTGCTGATATTGAGGCTTACATTTCAAATATAAAAGATGATCTGCAGGTTTCCAAACAGTTGCTAAGTACCTCTAATGTTGTACAGTCAAACAATAATTTTACCTTACCATCTTCTTTTGTTACAAATACTGCCAATATTGATTCCTTAAAACAAGGATTTGGAGTTTACACAGGAGAGAGGCGTTCTATGGGTGAAGCATCGGAAGATTTTAAGGGTCAGGTTCGTAATGATATAGATACAATCAGACTTAAACTAGATGAGGTAATAACTATTTACAATCAAAATGATACTTCTCAAGCACTAGCAACCGCTAGATCTGCATATCTAGACAGTTATGAAAATATTGAGGTACCATTAAGACCAATTGATCCAGATTTTACTCTCGAAATGGAGATAAAATTTGCTGAATTACGTAACCTCATTTCTTCAAATGCTCCATCTGATGAGGTCGTGTCTAAGATTGCAGAACTTAAAAGTGGATTGGATGAATCCGAAAGGTTTGTTTCAGGTATAGGAACAGTTGCACCTGTAATTGCATTTTCTTCATCATTTTCAATTATTTTTAGAGAAGGCCTAGAGTCTGCATTGATTCTTGGTGCCATTTTGACATACTTGGAGGCATCTCGAAATGAAAAGTTCAAAAAGCATGTATACGCTGGAATTGTGCTTGCTTTGATCCTAACCGCAGTAACATGGGTTGTTGCTCAATTCATAATAGAAATATCTGGTGCACAAAGAGAACTTATTGAGGCAATAGCTGGCCTTTCTGCAGTAGCTGTTCTATTCTGGGTCAGCTTCTGGGTTTTAAATAAGATTGAAACCAAGAAATGGATTGAATTTGTTAAGGCTAAAGTCTGGCAAGCAACGACTACAGGTAGTTTTATGGTATTTATTATGTTGTCTTTCTTTACCGTGTATAGAGAAGGCTTTGAAACAGTCTTGTTTTATGAAGCTCTATTTTCTTTTGCAAAATATATGGAATTATATGTACTTGCAGGATTGGTGTCGGGCCTAGCTGTAATAATTGCAGTCATCTTTATAATTCGAAAACTGGGAAGGAAATTACCATTAAGAGTTTTGTTTGGACTTACTATGGCAGTTGGAGCTTTTATGTCGATAACCTTCTTAGGTAATGCAATACGGGAATTTCAGGAACTTGGATGGATTTCTACTACTCCTATATATAACATAGTACCTCGATTGGATATTAACGTTGCAACGATGACTGGGATACACCCAACGGTAGAAACAGTAGTGGCTCAACTCATATTACTTTCAATATATTTGGGTGGATCTCTCTATATACTATTTATTCAGCCTAGACGACAACAAAAGATAGCCTCGATGAGAAAGTCCATAGGCAACAAAGATAAGGAGAAACAAAAAGGAGGATAAAGACTTCTAATATTAATATATTTATTGTAAAAAATTAATAAAATTGATAAAGTAGTTATATTTGGTAATTTAATATTCTTTTGTTTGATTGATATACCGGACCTCTATTCTGTTTACAGCAGTTCAGGTTACATTGGTATATTTTTAATCAGCTTTATAGGTAGTATTATTCCATTTATTCCTGTCCCTTATTTTCCTATCTTGGTCACGTCAGCCTTAGATAAAAGTCTGGACCCAAATCTAATTATTTTGGTGAGTACTATTGGGGCTGTTCTGGCCAAAACAATAATCTTTACGGCAAGCTATTATGGTAGAAATATTTTAAGTAATAAGACAAAAACCCGTATGCTTCCTCTTCAAAAACTATTAGGTAAATATGGTGGCATAGGGGTTTTTGTGGCCGCTTTAACTCCTATACCAGACGATCTAGTGTATATCCCACTCGGAATTGCCAAATACAGTCTACCTAAATTTGCGATATTTACATTTGCAGGCAAGTTTATTCTAGGGGCAATAATCGTGTGGGGAACCGTATTATTGGGCCGACCAATAATGGAAAGATTCCTTGTAGTAACAGATTACAATAATGAATATTCGGCTATTTTGATTTCTATATTAACCATATTATTATTAGCTTTGGTATTATATTTTACATTTAAATTTGATTGGGCCAAAATAATTGGCAAATGGTTTCCCTGGGCTATCGATAATTCTGACGGTAATTCTGACGATGACTCCAAACAAAATAGCTAGCCAGCTTATCTATTAGATAACATTTTAATATAATTTTTTTCACTTAAATTATTTTCTAATGTTTAATAACAAAAAAATACCATATATCATGTCTAAAAATGGATAGCGACTCAAATATTGATTTCAATGTTCTGTTCAAAAAAAGTTATAAAGAACTTGGGATTAATTGGCTTGATAATTTAGAAAACGATGATAACTATATGACTACTATAATGAAGGATTTTCACACCTTATTTCCAGAGATTAAGGTTATAAATCCATATATGATTTTATTGAAAACGATAACTTTTGTAATACAAAAAAATACCTTTGTATTACAAAAGAGCGATGTATATGATTTTTTTATAATGTCATACAAGTTTTTGATAGATCATTTGATAAAAAAACAGGTTAATTCTATTCCATTTACTTTGTCTACTTTCGACAATGTTGTATTTGAAATTTGTAATGACTTCCTTCATTCTTATGATACTTTTGACAAGAATATGAAAATTCAGTTTCCCAACTTACTTGTAGATGTCCTTAGCATAATATTTTTCAAGTCTGATTTAGATGGCAAAAAGATATCTCTTTTCCAGTTAAAGACTTATTATGAATCCAAAAAATCATCCTTGCTAGAACACGTTTATTCTTATCCGTCAAAAGAACTACAAGTTTTGCCAGGAAAATCTAATAAAAATTCAAAAGAACCGATTGATAGTATAGATACCGTTAGGACACCTTCTATCATAAAAAAAACCTACACCGATATCAAGCGAGACGAGGCTCCTTCTTATGACTCTGAATTAGTAAACAATGTTTACATGACAGATGAAATGGTATTAAAATTAGCACAAATTGTTCAGAGAGATCCTGATCAAGTCAAAAAATCTTTATCTGTATTGCCTAAGAAAGAACTACAAAAGTTACATGACATTTGTAATAATTATAATAAAATTCTTCGATATGGTAAGCTCATCGAATTAAAAGATTTTAAAACAGAAATCGAATCCGAACTTGGTCGTTCTTTATCTGATAAACAAATTCGGCATTCACAAATTTCAATCAAGAAGGTCCAGTTTTATATAGAAAATATTTTGGATGGTAAATTTGAAACACATTTGACCCATGGAATAAATCATGTTAAACATAACTTTGAATATGGTTATAGACTGGTTGGCCTAATCAACAATACAAAATCCAAGAATAAAAAAAATATTTATTAAGATCTATACAATTGATTTCCTATTTGAGTTGTTAAGATTTTGATACCTGATCTGAGAAAATCGAAGTTGTATCATCCAATTGGAAAAACAAGATGACTCAGAATTTTCCCCCAAGATATGACCTGTATTATTGACTTGGATTCGATGGACCAGGGTTTATAATTAACCTATTAGTGCTAGAATAATTCTATGTGCCGACTTTAGATGTGCTACTTACATACAACTCAGATTCTCTCATTCTATAATGCATTTACATCCTTAAGTTGATGAATATTATCTAGTATACTATCTTGATTGATAACGATTTTATGAAAGTAATTCTACTGATTTCAATATCTTTCTTTGCTGTCTAATATTATTGTGGTTTATTCAAATCATTATGGCAAGTGCTCTTACGGGTGAGCCAGAACAATTCTTTAATTTTAATGGTGATGCCACCAAAGTAAATTTTTTATTCAGTAGCCTATCTAAATTTATTAGATTTTCAATTATTGGAATGTCATTAGCACCAAAAATTCTATGCGAATTGAAGTCATGATCGATAGCGGGATCAATACTGGGACCATCAATTCCTACTAGATTTATCTCAACTTCTGCAAGATATTTTGCCGCTGCTTCTGATAGTCCGGGGTTCTTATTGAAATACTTATCTAAAGTTCTATTCAGTACCCAATTCGTGTTGATTAAGATGGTATCATTTTTCATAATATTGTAATCTATTAAATCATTTACTTCGATCTTTTCGTCATCTTCTTTTTCAATTTTTAATACCTTGATATTTTCATTAATTATTAGCCTGTTAAGAGGAATTTTTTCAACAGTAATGCCATACTTTTGAAAGTGATATGGGGCATCTATATGTGTACCAACATGTGTAGTAGAAAATAATACTTCTGAAGTATATTTGTGATTGTCGAAATTTGACCACTGTAAAATGTTTACTTTTGGTGAATCTGGAAAAACTTGAATAGATTCATCAATTTCTAGTGTCAGATCGATTATCTGCAATAGTTCTCACAAGAGGTTTTCAATCGTCCTATTTAGCATTATTCATAATTTCTAAAATAAATGTAGGTTTTCTCTTAAAAATTGGCTCAAGTACCATCTTAGTACATTAAATCTCTTAATTTGGTGAATATCTTTAAAAACAATACTACGTAACCTTTTAATTAATTCGTGTTTTATTTTTTCTGTTGATAAGACTTGTGTATAACATTAAACTGTTGTTTTATTCTTTCGCAATTATTTTGATATTGTTATCTTCAAATTATTCTTCCGTTTATTTTTCTTATGGAGCTTACTCTAAAGCTCAACCCTCTCCAGATGGACCTACAATTAACGATCATAATCTGACAGTTGAAAAAGTTACTTCCGATTTGACATTTCCAACTAGCATGACTTTTGTGGGAAATAATGATATATTGGTTACTGAAAAAAATACCGGAAGAGTTATGAGAGTACTGGATGGTCAGGTACAAGATAATCCAATACTTGATCTATCTGTGGCCTCAAAAATCGAACGCGGATTATTAGGAATTACTACTTCAAAACACTTGGATGGAAAAATTTTTGTTTTCTTGTCCTACACTGAATCTGGAAATGATGAGGATGGTAGTGATGTTTCCAATAATATAGACCCATTAGGAAATAGACTTTATCGTTATCAATATGTGGATGGTAAATTATTAGATCCAGTCCTTCTGCTGGATTTGACTGCAATTCCAAATAATCTTAACCGAACTGATCACAATGGAGGTAAAGTAGCAATTGGGCCGGATAATAACGTCTATATGATAATGGGAGAAGTTGGAGGCCATAGAACTCAGGCACAAAATATAGAAAATGGTCCAGCACCTAATGGCTTAGGCGGCGTTCTCAGAATCACTCAAGACGGTGGATTAGTCGATGATGAGCCAATCTTTGGTGCTGACTTGCCCTTAGGTGTGTATTATGCAATGGGTATTAGAAATAGCTTCGGTATCGACTTTGATCCTCTGACCGGTAATTTATGGGATACCGAGAATGGTCCTACAGCAGGCGATGAAATTAATCTGGTTTTTCCTGGCTTTAATAGTGGCTGG
>DATEIH010000197.1:0-5199 GCA_035279165.1 Candidatus Nitrosocosmicus sp.
GATTTTCCATTTGATCAACTATTTGTTAAGACTCACAAATTGAGTAATACAATGACAATGCATGAACGCCTCACAGTTAATGGGGATGTCAATCCTACCATCAACATTAAACAAGGTGAAACTCAGCTGTGGCGCCTTGCAAATATTGGTCCGGAAAACGAACTCACTGTACAACTGCCTGGCAATATGTTCTACATTATAGCAGAAGATGGAAGTCCTGTATGGAAAGTATGGAAAAATGATACTCTCTTCATGTCTTCCGGAAAAAGATTTGACGTATTGGTAACTGCCAACGGCAGCGGACCAGTTGAATTAATTTCAGCCAATAACATATTTACTGCGCCATACGATAGACACATCGCAACCATAAATATACAAGGTAATCAGACAAATGGAACCGCAGCTGCTTCAGATATATTAGGAACAGGCTTAATTCCAAACCGAGACCTCAGTAATGCCACCATCGCTGAACATAGAGTCCTTAACTTCTCATCAAACGACAGAGATTGGATATACTACATTAATAACAAGACATTTGATCCAAACAGAGTGGACATTACAGCAAAGCTAGGAACTGTAGAGGAGTGGAAGTTAGTTAACCTGGATCAAAACAATACGATGTATGTTCATCCGTTCCATATTCATGTAAATGATTTTCAGGTAATGTCTGTTAACGGAAAACCATATGACTCCCACGGACGCCAAGACACAGTTGATGTTCCTATACAATCAGAAGTAGTAATTAGAATTCCATTTGATGATTTCGTAGGAAAAACTGTCTATCACTGCCACCTGCTGTTCCATGAAGACTTTGGCATGATGGGATTGCTTAATATCGTTAAATAGGTGATGATGTGATTTGGAAAATAGGAAAATGTTTAATACAAAAATGTCCCAAAAAGGAAAAGTGCTGGCACTGTTCGTTATCTTGTCATTTGCCATAGCCGGACTAACAATAGCAGTAACATTTCATTCAGAGCAATATGCTGCAGCTCAAAGTCTAAATGCTACTCAAAGCCCAAAGTACGATCCAAATTACTGCTTTGGTTCAAATGTAACAAAAGGTACTTGTCCTACACATCAAAATGCCCAAAATGCCACTGACATAGTAGATTGTTTCAAAAAGATTGAAGAAACTGTTACAGGAGCTGCCCAGACTGAAAACTATACGAAAACTGTGCAGAACTTTAACTCCCTAATATCTTCTAACGATGATATAGCATTAATAAACACAGCAGCAGCAGAAAGTAACAAACCAGTAAAAGATATGGATGGGGTTTGGGATCTATTGAAGAATCAAAATATGACTCGATATGACAGACAGTTGGTTTTGGACCAAGTTAATATTGCCTTGACTGATGCCAAACCCGGCTTTACCAAATTGCAGAATGACCAGATAAGCCTATGTATTACTACAGAACTTAATTCTTTGGGTCCCACAACCGGCTATTAGATCCAACCTCTTCCCTCTTTTTTTTAGCAAGATACAAGTCAACAAATTTTTTTAAAATTTTTTTATTATGCTTTTAATCTATTGTTTCACTCACATCTTGAAACACTAAGGTTGACCACTAAACCTGAATCTTGAATCATCAAAATATTATGATAGGTCCATATCATGTATGCTGCATATCTATTTGTTCCAAGTTCTATGGATAAATTCAACATGTTTGTACGAATGTAAGTAGAGGCAGTTACTAAACAAGCAAGTTTTATAGACATTGCACTCTTTACTCCTCTAGCATATTGCAACAAACCATCCATTAATTCGAAAATTATGTGAATGAATATATTCGTAAACTTGGCTTCTATCCATATTAATTATATTTTTATAATAAAATTAATCTTTAATGGGAGAACAATACGATAAAAAGGATATTTTTTCCGATGATTGATGTGCAATATCCTTATCGCCAGCAGGATACATAAGTTTCTATGTCATAATGACTATAAATATAACCCCTCATCTTGTACTTCAATGTTTCAAAATAATAAATCAACTATTGAATTGGCTAGTGCAATAATAGTCTCGGCTGCATTGATAGGATTGGGAGTATTTTTTATCTATCCTGCAATATCTGCAGACGCACAGGTTCCAAATGGAACTCAACAACAGTCCATTGCAGATGAACAAAACATTGTTGCTATTCAAAAAACAGATGTATCAGTCCTAGATCCATGCATCCCAGAGACCTGTTCTTATATCCAGAAAGGAAATTTGGGACATCAGCTAGTGATGGCACTCCCTCCAAGAACTGATGGAAAAATTTGGGTAGGTACTGTGACATGGACTGCAAGTAAACCAATAGAAATTTTAGTGTTTCAAGAGTACAATTCAAGCGTAACAGCAGACTCCGCTCATGGAAAGCCGTTAACAGCACCAGTTGGTAATGGAGAGGTTGCAGTATCATTGGTAAAGACATCTAGCGGAACACCAATACCTTCCGGTAGTTATCCCTTTGTAGGTAACGGACTTGCATTTCACACATTAGGTGGAGATAAATTTACAATAACATATACCGTGGCTGCAAAGGCATGGGAACTGAATTCGTCTTCATTGCAAACTGAATCATAATGGTAGAGTAGCACACATAAACAATATCTAAAATAAGATCCTAATTATACATTTTTTAAGCCACCTCTTGATGTTAATTGGACTCGGTCTATTTAGACAAGACAAGAAGGGCTCCAAGTTGAGCAGTTGGAGTTGTTCAATGTCTCTTGATTTCTTTCAAGAATGATGAATCTACATATATCTTATGAAAAAAACTTTATTACTCATTATGAGAATAACACAAGCAGGTCAAATCATTTTTGATGTTGTAAGACAGAAACCTGACAACGTCAGTTCTTGTACCAAATCGGGTGAAAAGTTACGACGTGGAGGGAAAATTTTATGATGTTTAGGAAACAAGTCAAAAATAAGACAAATTATTACAAATATGTGCTGAAAGATATGTAGTGGTGTAGACACTATCTTAAAACTAGAAAATCCTTATATTTCTCCATATTAAATTATTACTAGAATCCCTATTAAAGAACCTTTATCGACATTAATCCACTCGGTCCATTGTGTTTCTGTACGTTTTTAAGTTCCAAGCCTACAAACTCATCTACCGAACTATAGGAAAACATTGATAAACCGAGTAATGATAATCATAGCATTATTCAAAATCCGTATTCAAAGTTTATTTGTGCAATAAGATCGGTACTATTTGAAAATACCGATGATGGTTGCATGCATGTATTATTAGCAGGCTATTGCTGAGATGATACTAATTGTCCTAGCATGCCGACGACTAAAACCAGGCATACCAACATAATCATAAATTTATTGCTTTCATAATATATTGTGCGCTAATAGCTTGGTTATGGCTTAATCCAATAATATACGGGTTTACTTGTGGATAAGATATACGTATATATAATACCCTCTGTTGGGGTAATTACTATGAATAAGAGCATTAATGTACTTGCAATTATTGCAACGATAACAGCATCAGGAACTATTATACCTAGTTTAGCTGCAGATATACTTAACCAAGCAATGGCTCAGGGTAATCTGACAGAAGGGAATTCTACCGCAGGAAACATGACTGAAATAGAGAATATAACATCAACTACTCCATCGGGGTTAGAAGATATAGTTGACTATCGTCATGCTGAAATAGCACCATAAGTAGAGTAATTCAACATCAACTAACTACTTTTCTTACACTTATGATGATTTTGATTTCAAATAAATTCTTAACTTTAAAATGTTATCTTTTTCATTTAAAGTAACAAGAATAGTTAGCATTTTAGACCTGGCCTCATTATAAAGTTATAATTTTTTAAGGATTAATTATTCTAATTGATTACAAAACGGCAAGTCAGAATCATCACAACCTACAAATACAAAAATTGTTGATATTATTAGAAGAAAAATAAGTAACTGTCTCTCACTCACATCGTTTAGATCTAACCTTGGTTCTTCAAGGCTGCCTTTGCTAAATCCATCTATTAATTTTTGAATATCATCAATTAACTGTTGTTTATCAACTCCATGATACAAATCTTCAACTAGTCCATTTGATCTGAGCCATTCTTCATTTATTTTATCTGATTTTAAACCATCTATCAAATACTCTCCTGCTTGTATTATTTGAGACTTACCAAAATTCTCAACCAATAATTTTTGTTCATACAATTCATTAAAGTTATTAGGCAAATCATTATTGATGCTTGCATAACTTTTGAGTAGGATTCCTGAAGATCCCGAAAATAGTAATGCTGTTAGTGTAAATATGCTTGAAATTACATGAAGGGAGTTCATTAGAACCTCATATAACTATCAAATTAATAAGAGGTATGGAAAATATCCTTGTAGCAAAAAACTATGAAAAATATTGTATTTCTCATCAAATAAAACTGTTTTTTTATCATAGCAAGATCAAATAAAGTTACCAGTATCTTATTGAGAAAAAGATTTGTTGGATAAACGCCAAAAATGGTTTTACTAACATATTACTTTTGTTAATAACAGATTCTATTCAACCTTGAACCATGTCCACCAGGACCCACACTTAAGAGATTCGCCTCGGAAAATATGTCACGAGTTAGATTCACTAAGATAGTTCCATGCCATTTCTGTAGCATATCCCACTCGGTCCATTACGATATTGGTTCTTTTATGTAGGCTTCATGAATTAAGGAGTGTAGAAAAAATCGCGCCTACGCCTGGTCATGAATTTTTTCTTTACATATTAAATTTGGAGAGGTAAAGTGAGTAATCCGATGAATAGGCGGAAAGCCAGAGTATATTTCAAGCGTTATAGAGGACATTTCCTGTCTTTTTGCTATTAATTCCAGCGGTTCCAAATACTATATTCAATAATATCAAAGGTAATCCGTCAAAGTGACCTCATTTATAGCCATCTTAAAGGCCTATATTAGCACTATTTCAATTCAGTTCACATTCTTCGGAATGCTAAATACTGTCCTACCAATTTCTATACAAAAGAAAGGGAATAGAATTGGTAGACAATAAAATGTGGGAGATAAGGTCCATGATCTTATCTCGAGGCAGTAATGTTTATTTCTTTAACTTACTTCTTGTTTAGCTCATTTTCCGGATTAAAAAATCGAAATTTTTGTAATTCCTTTAAACTTAACTTAAGAAACAATGAATTTTTCATCCTATTGGAAAAAGTATAAAAG
>DATEIH010000198.1:0-4237 GCA_035279165.1 Candidatus Nitrosocosmicus sp.
ATTTTATAAATATTATCTTTTTCAATTATTTTATGATACTATTTCACTGCAATGCAGTGAACACAATGATGTTTTAAATATGTTATATAAAAAATAGGATGGTTGATCAATAATAGTGAAAAAGATTGAAATAATAATTCCAGACAGAGAACTACAAACTGTTGGTGCCGTTTTAAAGGATAATAACATCGGAGGAATGAGTCACTATCGAGTTCAAGGAAAAGGAATATCTAAAGCCGAACCTGTTTCGATTGGTAGAGGTACTATGCAATACACTCCGGAATTTGTTCCTAGAACAAAAATTGAAATAGTTGTGAGGGACGATGTGGTAGATAAACTAATCAATAACTTATTGGATGTACTTAGTGATAAAATAGGTGGCAAAATTTTCATATCGGACGCACAAGAGGCAATAGACATAAGAACAAAGGCTAGAGGCGAGTCTGCCATTTAATATTTTAGTAGCATTTTGATTCCAATCTATTATCTAATTAACATTATTATTTATTCATAATATTTATAATAATTGTTATTTTCTTGACTTCGTGAATAAACAAGTTTGGTGTTTTGTATGTAATTCTCTTAGATCCATTTGTATTCATGATAATTGCAATATACACTGTAGTCTTTGTTTTAAAATAAATCAAATATTACTACAAAAAGATATTTAATTTCAACTTTCTCCCTTCTTTTCAACTTTAATTATTTCTCCTACAGTTTGGTTCATAGCTGATTCTGCAATATCACTTGCATGTTCTACAGTTCTGCGTATATCTTCAAGTATTAATTTTACTCCCGCATTGATGTTGTGACTATCGATATCTTTATTTTCTAACGAATCCAGGAACAACATGATCTCTCTTTCGATACCAAGAACGTTATCTGATTTATCTGCAATTTTATCAGCCAAATTATAATCTCTTCTTAAGAAAGCCTCAACTGCAGATGTCAAAACCTCCAAAGCGGCATTACTCAATTTTTCTAATTTTTCAGTTATCAAAGAAGGGATTAAACTTTGAATTTCCATCGATTTTGATGCAATTCTCGATGCATGATCGGCAACTCTTTCGATACTTTTTACAGTAACACGATAACTAAGACAATCAGAGGCATTTTTTAATCCTATTTCCTGTAATACTCTTTCATTATTAGTCCCCATGACTAAATTTCTTAATATGTAGAGACTGAATCTATCCACCTCATCATCCGATCTGATTACTCCCATTGCTATATCATAATTTTTTTCTTTTAAAGCCACCAAGGCATCTCTATGCATTGATGAAGCAATCAAAAACATCCTCCGTACAGCTGTATTAACTGATAATTCTGGTAGTGTTAATAAGACTTGAATTGTAATTATATCGGAGGAATCCGCAATAATTTCTGTTCCTATCAGACTTCTTCTTACCACTTCTCTGACTGCCTCTCTTTGCATAGGTTGAATCCTTGCAGATTTCGCTTTAAGATTTATCAGATTATATCCTGATAAATACATTGAAACAATCTTTCTCTTTAGGGTATTAGGACCTTCGTCTATCAATACCTGAGTACTAACTTCGTTGGTAGAGTCCTGTAATCTTTTCTCTTGCTCTGGAGTAATACATAGTGAATTGTTTGAACCTCTTGAGATAGAAACATGGTCACCCGCTTTAAGATTCATTTCTTCAATCCATTTTTTTGGTAATGATAAAATGTATGTGGATCTACCTGTAAATTGAATTTTTCTAATGTCCGAATTCAATTTATTCAATACTATACATATCAGTAATTGATATATATATATAGATTCTCAATAATAATAGATATAATATTACAATTCAATACTATTGTTGCATCTATATGAATTTGCCTAAATGTAACGTATTTTTATCTGAAACTATAGTAATTTTTATAATTAATAGATTATATTATGTTGACTCTAAAGAATAATATTGACAGAAAATTCTGTCAGGCATATAGATACAATTAAAGAATTGGAGTCACTCAAATACGAATATCAAATTCGTTGTAGCCATTATAGCTTAGAGTATTCATCTAAAGACAATATAATAACATGTTCAATTTGTGGAAAGATTTGGAATTTTGTGGAGAAAAAGGGATTTTCTAACTTAATCCAGGTTTATACTGCGGAAATAGATTAACCTTTTCTACTCGAAAGTTTTTTTAATAAATATACTTTCTTAAATTTATTCAGTACAATTATTAAAATTCCAACTATAATAACTGCTAATGTAGCCTGAATAAACGAAGTCTTTAGAAAAGATAGAGAATCATTTTGATCTATTTGAAATTTGCTGATTGGGGCTATAACAAAAATAATAAAAATACATGCTGTCATGACCAGTACCCACATAAACAAGATAAAGAATTTGAGATCTAGAAAATTCATTTCTTCTCCTTCCCTTCCCTTATTCTATCCACTGGATATAATAAATTGAATTAATATTGTTATTAGTGCAAGTGATGATGAAAAGGTAGCCAATTTATAAATTTTCATGATTATTTCTCTTTCAGAAAGTTTCCCATCTAACAAAATTAATCTAACTAGAGTGATGGGCGCGTTCTTATCTTTTGAAGCCTGTAGTGTATAATCTTCATTTAGTATAGTTGGTCTAGATTTCAATTCTCTGTGTTCAACGATCTTTCTTACACTACTCAAGAACAAAAATGAGTTCATTATTGCTGGTAATAATGCTATAATTGCAATTATTTCTGATTTAGACGCAATTGCTAATGCCCCATACATTGCTCCCATTAATAGCGTACCCGAATCTCCTGGAAATATTTTACTGGGATATTTATGAAACTTATAAAATCCTAATAGAGCTGCTAAAAATGGTATCTCGATCATAAGAATTTCCAGATTTCCAAACAAAAAGGTACTAATTATTATTGGAAACATCGTTATAATCATGAATCCTGTCGCTACTCCGTTGAATACGTCTATCGAGTTTACCGTATTTCCTGCTAGTGGTATTGATATTAATATTAATGGAATGTATAGGATGGGGATAAACACACTCCCAAAAATCACGTTTAATTCATTGTCATATATGTGAAAAATAATGAGAGGTATTGAGGCTAAAATTAATGCCCCTGGTTTAAACCATCCTGGCATTACCTTAAAATCGTCAATAATTCCTATTATAAAGGCAATAGTCGTAGTAAGTAAAATGCTTATTATCTCGAGATTCCCAGTAACAAAATATAAAATTAATTCTCCTATGACTATGCTTAATAATAATACTGGCCCTCCAGGTCTGGGAACCTTGGGTTTATTTGGTTTGTGATTATCATTTACAACCTTTCCTTTGAGTTTTAGAAATTTAACAAAACTTGGCATCAAAAATAGATTTATTAGAAAAGCGATAATAGATGCTATAACGGTGCCTATTACTAACTCTTCAAAATTAGGCAAAAACAACTATTCTATTATTGATTATCTATATATATAATATGGGTCAATTTAGCCAAAAAACAACTATTTTATTTTTAAAGATAGTGCAAAATTGATTCTATCAAGGTATCACCTTAACACTTTATCCATAAAACAAGGATATAATGGCCTATCATCTTATACATACTAATCATCCTCTTAATTTAATTTATAAAAAAAATCTATCTTATTTATGTATAATAGATATATTGTTAAGTTAATACTAGTATTCTAAAGTGCTCATTATAAAGTATGATTGTTTTATTTTTTCGTGCACATAGCAAATAAAATCAGTCCCATTTTAATGGTGTTTTTATTGATATCATTTTCAACTATATATGCAAAATTTACTCCTTCATACGGTCAAATAAGTTTGGTTCCTGACAATTCATTGATCGCTCAAACTACTGACTGTATAACGAGCATGATGACTAGTGCGCTTATTGGTATAAATTCTGATTGTACCGACAACATAGATAAAACAAATTCAACAGCCCCAGCACCAGACAAATCCCCTGATAGTACTACTTCTGTATCTTCTTCAGACAAATCCCCTGATAGTACTACTTCTGTATCTTCTTCAGACAAATCCCCTGATAGTACTACTTCTGTATCTTCATCCTCTAGTAACAATCCATACAATTTAAGTAAGAATAATCCATTCTATCATGAATTTCAGAGCAAAAATACTGTTAACGGTGACGTTAGTGCTCCCACCTTTACTTCTGATTCATCAAATACCGCTAATGGTAATTATATGGATACCCCTAAGTCTCCACCTCAAGACAAACCTTCAACCTT
>DATEIH010000199.1:0-2282 GCA_035279165.1 Candidatus Nitrosocosmicus sp.
ATTGTTATACTCAATTTTTATACTCCAGCCTTAAAAGGAAGATATTAATTTGATACTTATTACCATAACAGGAAATTAGCTTTAATATGCGAGTAATTCGACCCATTTAATGATTTGGAATAGATTTGGACCGGATCTGGAATAATGCTTATAATCAAAGTAATGCAAACCTACTGATGATAATAATATGTCAACTACAAAAATATTAGCAAAAAATTTCGACTCCCCTGACGAAGTGAGAACCTTTGAAAAGGGAAAGGTAGAAATTGTCAATCTGGACAATGTGATCATTGGTAGAGCGATATTTGAACCGGGATGGAGCTGGGGCGAATGTGTAAAGCCATTAGTTAAGACAGAAAGCTGTCAAGCCCCACACACTTCAGTCATTATCTCTGGAAGGATGAAAGTCAAAATGGATGATGGTACAGAAATTGATGCTGGACCAGGAGATACAGCAGTAATACCACCAGGACATGACGCTTGGGTAGTAGGAGATGAACCATGTATTTCAATTGACTTTACTGGTATGGGAGACTATGCAAAAAAGCAAGAGTAATAAACATTTCCTGATAGAGTAGCTAAACCAGAAAATGTCTGGTTTTCCTATAATTTGAGAACTTTATTCATTTTTAATGAGCCGTTTATCACACTAACAACTTGTCAAATCTAATATTCATAACATTTAACTGAATGATCAATTTTTTAGTTACTTTACTTTTTTTACCATTTTTAGTGTAAATTAGAATTTGCTATTCCATCACTCTTAAACCTGGTTTTAATACTTTATCATGAAAAATAACAAGAAAAGTAGCAATTATAACTTCAAATTGTTCATGATAGATAAATCATGTTTCTTGAGTTCGTATATCTTAACAATTCAATTGTATCTGTGAATTTGAATTCATTTAGGAAATTGATGACGCAAAAAAATTAAACCAGAACCTACAAGTTAAGGCTCGTCAAATAGAACTCGTGTACCATAATTTTTTTCCAGTAACTGAATCAAAATAGGATCATCGATTCCATGATGTCTAAAATCTTCTATATTCATCGATGAAATATCTCTGAAAAAGTTTTCAAATCCAGCAGGAATATACATTACCAACAACTCACCTTGCTGATTTCCAATCCTCTTAAATGATCTTGTAATATCTTTTTCCAGTTTCAAAAACATTCCCTTTTTTGCTTCGATATCTTGTTGACCATATATAATTTTGAAGTTACCCTTAATTACATAAACTATTACGATTTCCTTGCTCTGGATATGTAAAGGTATTTCGTTTTCTAGATCACCCTCTGGGAAAAGAATTTCTACTATAGAATATTCGTATCCAGTTTTTTCTCCAGAGATTATTGTCTTGAAAATAATTCCATTTAGATTACATTTAGGAAATAAATCGTCTTCACTTGTTTTAGACGTAGTAATTTTGGGATTGTTATTGGAATTATTTGCAAACAATATCATCATTTTGCAATGGTAGAATTTATTCTTATTGCGCTGAATTGCTATTTCAGACTTGCAAATGTCTAGTAATTCGGAATTCTTATTATACGAGTTCTTTTTTAATGGTGAAAAAGCAGCGGAAACCACCGCACTCGATTCTTTCTCTTAATCAAAGCAGTTCTTAATATAGTATAATATTATACCATAATAATGACAGAAGCATCAAAGAATGCGAGTTCACAATATGAGAATATAATTAATTGGCTTAGAAAGGATCCAGTCTGCAATGTAGATGAAAAAGTTGATGATGACAACACGGTTTCAGTTATTAATACCACTTATTTTGAAGATTTTAAAATTGGAATTTACATTTTTAAAAACGATGTTGGAAGGGTTGAAATTATATCGAGACCCCGCTTGCTTGCTGAAGATGACAAAATTCTACAGAATGTAAGTGACAAAATAATTAATGATTTTCAAATCCAACTGACTAGGGATTTATTGAAAGTAGGCGTATTTTGCTCATTACAAACAAACAAGGAGGGCAATTCTATCGGACTCACATTAATTTATCCTTTGTTTTTTGATAATCTGACACGAGAATTATTTATGCAGGCCGTTCATGCAGTTGCTAGAGCATGTCTTATAACCGCTATAGAGTTTGATAAATTTGTATTAGATCATTAATAACTAAAAATATTTAGATATCCTCCTCGTAAATAATTTAAGATAGTCTATCTCTAGTTTTCTAAGAAAAGTGTGTCTATGGCGATAAATTTTTATGTTTCCGGCTGTTCTTTGGAATTTATTGGCAGAAATACCCAATAGAGAAATTGAT
>DATEIH010000200.1:0-3556 GCA_035279165.1 Candidatus Nitrosocosmicus sp.
ATTCAGACCAAGGCAATAGTAGTAACGACAGAGATAGTAGTGATGGAGATAGCGGTAATTAAAATAGCTGCTAAATCGCAAAACTGAATCAATATTTATCATTAAACTCATACCCATCAATGGGGTCGGGTTGGAATAGGAATTTTGGCATGGCTGTAAATCTTCTAACCTAATGGATATTAAGACATTTAAAAATAGTTCGTGGATTAAAAGAATTAGACAAACAAAAGAGGATTTAGGGATTGATGAAACATAGTGCTACCGGCGTAAAATCTGCACGGCCCCCGGATGCTGAGACCTTCCATCCATCCAAATCATCTGTTGGAACACTATTTAGACGAAATTCATAAGCGGAAGAGTCTTTAAAATGGTTAAATCTTCCACTTATTACAGTATCACCTTCTTTGCACTCTGCAGTAGATGATTCCCCATCCTTAGCATCTTCTCCTGTAACCGTGTATGCTTTACCGACAATAGATTGCGGACCAATTGGCCCTCTTTCACCAGTTGCCCCTGCTGGTCCAGGTGGTCCTCGCTCACCCATTGGTCCAGGTGGTCCTTGTTCACCTGGACCAGAAGCATCCATACTTTCTGAAGATAGGTTGTTGCAACTTAGAGATGAACTATCTCCAGAAACACACATGCTGTTCTGATTTGATTCTTGAGAGCTTGATTCACTTTGAGATGCTTTATTACCTTCGCCTTTTTGACCTATTACATTGTTTGAATCATTACTCTGGGCGAACGATTATTTGATTGAAATTGACATTAAACTTATAGCAATAGACATCATCAAAGATGATAAAATCTTAACCTTAATTTCAAATTTCACAAAATGGGACTCCATAAAAGATAGTTAAGCGTCCGTTAGATTTCACATTTAACAATTGACATAATAAAAGTCTGATTGATTTCTATTCAAACAATTAGTTTATGTAAAGCGTAACTGGGAATTAGAAATCAGGTACATATATCATATCATTAGGGTAAGTATATCGTAAACAAACGTTTGGGATTTGAACCGAATTGATCGGACTGAGTTCAAATCCCGCTGTATGCATCAATTGATGTCAATATGAAAAGATCAATGCTTTTATTCTTGGCTTGGAATCCTTCAGGTTATTGACTAAATGCTCAATTTGTCATAAAGGCTTGAACTCTAATTATATCAGAGTCGGTGCCAAAGAATCTTTTAAGAAAGTGGGTCTATACTGTATCGCCTGTGATATCTACTATTCTTCCGACTTTCAAAAACAGTATACTGTTTTGGATAAAGAGTATACTGTAAATCACAATACGTTATCCAACCATTCTACGGAAAATAAAGCCATTCCACACAGAATTACTAACTTTCAAGCACAATATGATACTAATAATCACCGATGCTCCGGCCGGGATTTGAACCCGGGATCTGCGACTCGAAAGGCCGCAATGCTTGACCGGATTGTGCAGCTTTTATTGCTACTACACCACCGGAGCTTCAACTTGAGTATTTTATAGATATTATAAAATCCTTTTTATTTGTAGATTCGACTATTGAATTTGTTTTTTCTAGAATTTTTTTTGAAAGTATGATCCCATCGTGCTTTAGCCAATCTGGCCCCAGACAGATTTTGTGACAATAAGGAATATCTAAGTATATGTACTCTCATATCTAAATATTGAGTAAGAGACTGGAACCTCCACAAATAGATTCTGACATCGTCGTATCAAAATATGATGAAAATAGCATACGCTTTTTGGAAGAAGCCCTGAATGATGATAAAAGGTATCTTACCATAACCTCTTTGAAAAAAAATAATAGGATTAAGGATAAGTTTGGATGTCAAGTGTTGTGTCAAGATTGTGAATTAGCTAAATGTACTATATTGCAACCTTTCGGATATAACAAGCCCAAAAAAATCCAATGCGTTAAATGTGAATATTTGTATTTTAATCTTTAAATTTTCATCATGAAGCTTGTAACATATTTAATTCAATCAATACTGTACAAAATATTTTTTGTGAGTTCAAGATTTATTATGGATTTTGGCACCCTACTAAGTTACAATATTGTTAGCATCAAAAAAACTTTATTTTGTAATTTAAATAGTGTATATAGCAGGATATGATTGTTACCAACATCGCAATAAGACAAATTCACAGCGTTCACATGATCAAACATGATTAATTCCGATAATTTTGACCCGAAAAAAGGAAGGCGTTAATGGTAGAGCAAAGTAAATTAGTAAAATCTGTTTTTTATTGGGCATATTATTGCAAACATTCTATTGGACTTTTGATTATTTTGAACGCTATATTTTTTATTGTCATACAATCAAATCATATTGAGCGACTCCGAGTGACTCAAATATACTTGGGAAAAAACCTTCTTTAATTCTTTAACCTTGTCGATATACTATTAGCAGTAAACTCTAAAAACTTCTCCTTATGATCTCAAAAACCCAAGTAGAGCCAAGAAGTAAGATGATTGGTGAAAAGAATTTTTCTCTAGGATTATGACGTAAATGATCGTAAAACATATTTCATTCTTTCAATCCATCTATTTTGTTTAAGTATATTGTTTTCCGTCAAGGGAGAAAAATATACCCGTTTTAAAATAATAATAGATTCATCAACGGATTTATGTTAAGTTATGTAACCGTCTAATTTATCATAATTAGGATTATCACCCATCTAAGTTGTTATTATTTTCAGAGATAAAAAATGTATTATCAGAACTTGTAAGACACAGAAAGCATAGCGATTGATTATTCAGCTTTACAGGTGAACCCCATAACAGTCAAATAATAAATTGTTCGCTCAAATGAAGATTTCATATACAAAATGTTTATTATTGGAAAAATGTCAGAAATAAGTTGTATGACTCTTTTAATGGACCAAATTAATTCTGAGATTGAAAAAAGTAGCTTGTTAAAGCATAAATTTTACCAGATGTGGCAAGAAGGTAAACTTACTCTGGATCATTTGGCTGGATACTCAAAAGAATATTATCAACTGGTTAAAAACGTACCAAATCTTGTTGAGAACACACTCATCAACAATAAGATTGAAAAGTATGATAATTTGATCAGGAGCAATTTAGCCGAAGAAAGGGACCATATCGAGCCATGGATTAGATTTGCTTCATCATTAAATGTACGACCCGAGGAATTAGATGAATATGTTGGAGAAACGTCAACAAGGAGGGCCATAGATAGTTTGTTGGCAGTCTCTAAATCGTCTTTTGAAGAAGGAGTTGCAAGCCTTTATGCTTTTGAAAAAGAATTACCAAAGATTAGTGAAACTAAAAGCAAGGGACTCAAAGAATTTTATAATAAATTTGACGATGATTCTCATTGCTATTTTACAATTCATAAAGAAGTGGATATATACCATGCCAAAGTTTGGGAAAATATATTGAACGAGTGCTCAGAAGAGAAACACCAAAAAATATTAAACGCTGTAAAAATTTCATTGGCAGCCCAGAATCGTCTATTGGATTCGGTTTATAGTAAATACGTACGACTAGATGATACCAAAGTATAATTATTTATAAACAAAACCTTTATACACT
>DATEIH010000201.1:0-2547 GCA_035279165.1 Candidatus Nitrosocosmicus sp.
TGATTTCATATTTTGACTATTAATTAAATACCGGTATTTTATCTAATATGAAAAATCTGAAAATAAGTCTTTTCAAATAGACGTGATGAACAAACATATCTGCTATGAGGATCTATATGCTGCTGTTTTAGTAACGGACCAATCTTTCAACAAAAGATTAATAGCTTTTATTCAAAATAGATATATTTTAGATATTCTTAATTTCCAAAAAATCACAAATTACTAGGGGCCGAGAGCGTGTTTGTATCTCTATAATTTTTTTACTATTCCCACGACATATGGATTTATCATTTATATAGTAAACAAAAAGACTTTGCAGATCAAATAAATACTGGATATTAGAAAATCTGGATTATTCTTTTAGGCACATGATACTAAATGTTGCCTTTCTCCTATAGAATATTGTGTAATAAAAAAGGGTAAATATGAGCTCTTGACTAACCTGTAGCCAAAAGATATATCTTATTTAAAAGCTGTTTCTATTTTCTCTTTCGAAAGATTCGTAAACTCGTGCGTTTCTCTTTCCTATTTCTGCAAATTGCTTTGATTGTTCTTTTGTATTGTTGATTACTGTTTTTACTATTTCAACATTTGAAAATGCAATATTGTTCATCACTCGGCTAATAGCTACTGTATTTTCTGCATAGTTATTGGCTATTTTTGAATAGATTTCTGGATATCTTCTAAATATGTCTTGGTTATTCCATAACTGGTTGTTTGCATTTTCAAAATAAGGTTTTACAATAGATTGAAATGAATCAATGGTTTGTTTTTGATAATCGAGGTAGTTTTCTGCGATATCTCTTGTAGCTTGAACAGCTTGCTCTTGAACTTCATTAATTGATTTTGTGTACAATGGGATCTGATTTTTTGCTTCAGAGATATTTCTTTCAATACTTTTTTTGGATTCATCAAATACCTGATTTAGAGATTGTGTATTCTCTTCTACTGCTCGATTGAAAATTTCACTATTGAGTTGAACTGCTTGATCTATATTATCTCTTGTAGTTGAACTGGTTGTGGATGTAGATGTTTCTTTTTTATCTTGTTTTGACATTACTCATAGTTATCTATCGTCTTATATAAACATTGGTATATAATGGTCTTTATTACCATTGGTTTCATATAGATAACGTTAATGAACCATTATTTGGATAAAATAACCTTTGGAACCCATGTACTTTAAATGGGTTGTTTGTTAAAGTATTCTAAATGTATTTCTCTGATTTCAAGGAAGAATAAAAGATTTTGGGCTAGGAGTAGTATAAATGTACTTTTATTCTCTACTTTGATATTACAGTTCATAAATGATTATAATCATTATTTACATAATATTAGGGAAAGTTATCGGCTTTCATATTTTTGAAGGAAAATGGAAAATATTTCCAATCAAAGTTTAGATTGATATTTACACACAAAACTTAAAACATATAATATAATAACATTCGTTCAATAAGTTTTTTTATCTTTTGACATTATTAATTAATGTGTTTCAAGACAATATGACCTGCAAGACCCATTTTAGACAAGTTCCGGGCTTGGGGCTTACTGCCGTGGTCCCCAAAGAGTGGTTAAACAAAAAGGTCAAATTTGAATATGGAGAAAAAGAGTTTGAATCTTATGTTATGTATCGTGGAAAGCGATCAATTATCCGTTTGGAACAAAAATCTCTTAGCGGAGGACCTGTTACGATTAAATTGTTAGATTAGATACTGTCCGATTGTCAAATATGTAAACAATTTTCTGTTTCTGATTTAGATAGACGGAATGGTACCTGAATTAGTAAAAGACTATGATACAGATCTCACTTTCAAAAATTATATAAATATATAAATATATATAAATATTAAGAATCAGGTCGAAAATCCATCCTTAGTCCTACTCAAAAATTTTATATGAATAACAAGTGTCCGGATATGCATCTCGTCCCTTTTTTTGATCTAATTATGTCATTGTTTGATTATTGTACTTTTTATTCTTTTGATGCTTTATTGCATGACTGATCACAAACGTCCTTGATCCGAGGTGAATGTATCCTGTACCAAATTTTTTGATATTTAATAAAAGTTCATGTCAAGAAAAGCATTATATGATTTATTTACATACGGAAGAACTGTGGTTTTTGATACCCCCAAGAACAATTATTTGAGGTATACTGATATAATTCATAGTTCATTCGAATACTATAGAGAAAGATTAAAGCGAGAAATCAAAAATGAGCACGAAAACAATAATAATTTTGCACTTATTGATTTCTTTGAAAGACTTGAAAAGACATTAAATAAAACTAAAGATTATTATTTACAAAACATTGGTAACATTATTGGATCTTCAGAAAATCCCATTAGACATTCAAATATAGGCATCCTTAGAAGTGTGCTGTTTGTTTATCACAAGGATTTGGACCGCTGTAATGATTTACTAAACCAGCAGTACAATTTGTACCCTGTTGGAGAAGGCTCAATAAAGGAGAAATCAATGCTGGCAAAAGAAATACTGGATAAAATTATTCAAAGGCCTGAATCATCAGAAACTAATTAATTTCCC
>DATEIH010000202.1:0-2544 GCA_035279165.1 Candidatus Nitrosocosmicus sp.
CATAATAATGATCTCCCAATACATTATATACTAAATTGACTATTGTATATCGATTTGAATTGGATTTTCCTAATTTTATTAACGGTTTGGAAATAATCAATAATCAAAATCTGTCATGGGTTTACCTGGAAAGACCCACTAGGGAAAAAATGGATATGGTATCCAAAAATTTTCCTATCCATGAGTTGAATATCGAAGATTGTTTGTCAAAGAATCAGCTCCCAAAGATCGATCGATATGACGATCATATTTTCGTCATACTTCAGTTTCCATCCTCTCTCAAAGGAAGAGCCGCTCCAAACTTTACTCAACTCTCCATGTTTATAGGTAAAGATTACCTAATTTCGATTACTCAGGGCCATCTTTATCCATTGACTGAATTATTTAGAACTTGTAACAACGGAGACCAGATGATCAGGAATAACTTTATGGGAGGTTCTCCCGGGTATC
Source organism: Candidatus Nitrosocosmicus sp. (assembly GCA_035279165.1). Taxonomy (GTDB): domain Archaea; phylum Thermoproteota; class Nitrososphaeria; order Nitrososphaerales; family Nitrososphaeraceae; genus Nitrosocosmicus. Next base: position 451 of record DATEIH010000202.1, read on the forward strand.
TATTACATTCAATTTTAGATGCATTGGTTGATAATTTACTCCATATATTAATGAAAATAATTGGAAACTTAGACGACATTGAAGATGAAGTATTTGATGATAAAGTGGCAAATGCTAAGGAAATATCTATCCTCAGAAGGGAAATTACAACCCTTCGTAGAATAGTCTTGCCATTGAAACGAATCATGTTGGAAATTACATCCAGAGATGTTAAGAGATTTTCAGGTAGCGCAGCGGAGGAAGATCTAATTGATTATTTTGACGACATTAATGATCATATATCAAAGGTATTAGAGGCACTCGATGAGTCAAAAGAAACAATTGAAATTTACAAAGATACTGATAATATGTTGAATTCTGAAAAGACGAATAAAATTCTAAGCTTTCTCACAATATTGTTTACATTATCAATTCCAATTACTGTTGCTGGGACTTTTTATGGAATGAACATCATAATGCCTGGCAGCATCAATCAAGGGGAGAAACTTATCGATTATTTTCCCCTCATATTAACCGCATCGCTTTCGTCACTGGCTGCAGTAGTAATGGTATTATACTTTAGAAAACTAGGTTGGTTTAATTCATAGGGTAATATCGGGATTTATCCATTCATTATCATCTGTATTAGATTGAACCGAATCCAATCAGTTCAGAGTTTATAAAGTATAATAGAAACACACCGAGACTTTTTCTACCTGCACATTTTCTTGATTCCAACTAATAATTTCATTAGACTATTTCATCTTCCATTAATTGACAATTTTTAGAATACAGATTATTTATTTATTCAGTGAAACAATATCAAGGGCTATGTGAACGTGATTTGTTGTTGAGGACAATTTCATTTTATGAAATTCGAGATCAGTTCAACAAAGTAGTAAAGTCTACACAACCAAGTGATAAGCATACTATAACCCATTTCCTGTTGCAACAAGTAGGAACACTTGAAAAGGAAGTGATGCTAGATGGTAATATGAATAATGCCAATATAGGACTGTTCGATAGAAATTGATTTAATATCCTGGCAGACTAGTCAATTCATAATCCATAATTGCACAATAACTAGATCATTATCTAGTATTTGTATCTGTTAGAAGCCTGTACTACATTCATTTTTAAAGTCTCAAGTCTTTTTGAGAACAATAAATAATTGATGCAATAGCTGGATTGTATTCAGTATTACCATAATTTATTTCTAAGTGGACATCTGTAATTGGCATGAATAGTTAGATTCATAGGCTTGCACATGGAATTGAGATTATTTCGATTAAGGATCAAAGACTCCATTTATGAATGTAAAGCCCTGTCAAAAAGGAGACATGGATTACTCTTGCAATCCTTAGCTTCCTGGCGTTAATAACTATGTATGTAGAGACTATGCTTATTCCTGCGATCCACTATATAATAAATGGCTTTGAAATATCTTACAATACCTCTTCATGGATTTTGACAGCCAATTTAGTTACAGGAGCAATAATGACTCCAATTATAGGAAATCTTTCAGAAATTCATGGAAAAAAGGATTTTGGTTGCTCTAATCGTAATACATACGCTAAGAAGTTTGTCATTAGGTCCATCTATTTCTGGTATCTATTTAAGGAGCTTCCGATCTACGATCGGATATACGTATGATTTATACCCGGCCCAAATCTCGTATCATTTGATATTCTTAACTACACTATCATTCTCAATCTTGTCTGTAATACTTACTCCATTCACAGAAAAAAAATTTGGTAGGGGAAACACTCTAATGTACTTTGGCTAACTCTGCTTTATCCAACTACTTACGATTCAAAATTCTCTCTAAATAGTAACCTAGAAAATTGAATATTAATAATCTTTCCTTCTTTGAAAACTTAAATTGAAGAACATCATAATCCGTATTTGAAAATTTGGTGATGGCTTTTATGAGAAAAGAATCTTAATTGTAAGGGTTTGTTAAATTAGATAAAACGTATATTAATTTCAAAGATCAACTAAATTTACTACTTGAAAAGAGAACTCGATGACATTTTTAAAGCATATATTGTACAATTGATTATTGATAAAAAAACAGAACAGGCACTGAAAAGTTTAAGTCAGTTTTACGAGATT
>DATEIH010000203.1:0-10677 GCA_035279165.1 Candidatus Nitrosocosmicus sp.
TACGCGGCCGTCGCATTTTCGGTTATTAGTGCCTTATTAGCTTTGAGTATACTACCGTTGGGCTTATCAAATGGCGAAATACATAGCCAAATTCCCTGGTTTTCTGCCTTAAATATAGACGCAGGTGTATTAGCTGACCCACTTGCTATAATTATGAGTAATTTGGTTGCTTGGATTTCGGTGGCTATATTTGTGTATTCTGTTTCCTATATGCACAGCCAAAAATCACTTATAAGATATTGGTTCTTTATGTTGTTTTTCATCGGGTCAATGCAGCTTATCGTGTTGTCTGATAATTTGTTGATGGTATTTTTCGGCTGGGAAGGTGTCGGACTTGCCTCATACGCCTTAATAGGATTTTGGTACACCGATAGAAAGAAAGATTATGTTGGGAGAGAGGGACATACTGCTTGGGGCATACCACAGTGGACGTCACCAACACATGCTGGGATAAAAGCATTCTTACTTAACAGGGCTGGGGACGTCATGATGTTGACTGGCATGTTTATGATCTTTATGTATTCTGGCACCTTTGGCTTTCGGGAGTTATTGGCCGATCAAACCTGGGCTCATGTAATGATGCAACAAAACCTATTGGTTCCAGCTGCTGCTCTAATATTTGGTGGGGCTATAGGCAAATCAGCACAGTTCCCACTAAACGAATGGCTATTGGAGGCAATGACCGGCCCTACCTCTGTTTCTGCTCTTATTCATGCCGCCACAATGGTAAAAGCAGGTGTGTTTCTTGTTGCTAGGATAGGCCCTCTATTTTTTGCCCTATCTGTATTTAATATGACTCAGTTCTTTGAAATTGTTACCTGGGTTGGAGCAATAACTGCTTTGTTGCTAGCCACTCAAGCAATAGTCAATCCTGAAATAAAAAAGGTCTTGGCTTATTCTACCGGATCACAAATTGGATACATGATGATGGGTCTGGGAATTGCAGGGCTGTCTACAAACTTTGCTGACGGATATACTGCAGGATTTTTCCACCTAATTAGCCATGCACTGTTTAAAGCTTCATTGTTCATGGCGGCGGGCGCTATCTTACATACCGTACATTCTAGATTCATGAACGATATGGGGGGCCTAAAAAAGAACATGAAGAAAACTTACATTTTCTTCTTGTTGGCAAGCCTGTCTCTAGCGAGTGCTCCATTAATAACACTTGGATTCTGGAGTAAAGATGCAATTTTTGCTTCTATTCTTGAATCAAACTATGAGTTCTCATCTTATGTCTTCTTGATTGCAGTCACAGTGGCCATCATGACAGCCTTTTACACATTTAGGATGGTTGGCCTTGTATTTTTTGGAAAGCCCAGCCAAAATGTGGTCAATATTGAAAATAAAGGACATCGTATACGTGAAGTCGATAAGATGATGTGGCTTCCATTTGCAGCATTGGCAATAGCATCGATTGGATTCGGTATTGTAGGCTTTGCATTTGAGGGTCAGTTGCACCATATATTTTCAACTTATCTTGCCAGCAGTTTTGGAATTATCGAGGGTGGAGTAGTACCATTAGGAGTATCTGAAACAGTACAAGGCTCACCCGGATTAGCCGAATCCGAGGCAGCTGTTGCGGAAGGATCAAAACAAGATGCATTAGAACTCAACCCACTTGCCGTTGTTTCATCAGTAGCCGCATTTGGTATAGGTGGATTTCTTGGGTACTTGTTTTACATTAAAAAAATCGGCGACCCAGAGAAGATCAGCGACAACGTCGTTTCCAAGGCATTATGGAAGTTCTTATACAATCGATGGTACCTTAATTCGGTCCTTTATTGGATAGGCGTTGTCATACCATTGGCAGCTTACAGACGAATTTACAAGTATTTCGAAAACATCTTAATGTATGGAATCAACCCTTCAGTTCAACAGTCAATGGTGATGATGTCAAAGGTGGCAAAGGTAGTACAAACAGGTAACATACAGACTTATCTTTACGTATTTTCCGCTGGTATAATTGTAATTGCCATGCTATTATTGAGTTAAGGGAGAGAATGAGTGACCATGATTGATATAATGTCGACCCCTGCTTTGGTAACCATTATTTTGGGTAGTGTAGCTTTGTTAATTCCAATAATAGATGCTTTAAACAAAGAGCGAGGCTCAAAAAATAAAGTTTATAGCGCTATAGCCTTTGGAGCTCTTGCTTTGGCTCTAGTCATTGTGATATACAGAATATTTTCTGGCGAAAATCTTCCCGCAATGTCCTTAACAAACAGTGGGGTCATCGGGGATGATATCTTTGGTGCGTTCTTTTCTATTGCTTTTCTCATAGTATCCATTATGGTTACTGTTTCTTCATGGAGTTATATGAAGAAAAAAAGCAATCATGCTGCATACTATTCTTTGATACTACTATCAAGCATAGGTATGATCCTTATTGGTTATTCAACTGATTTTGTAATGTTACTAGTTGCTTGGGAACTAATGTCTATCCCTACATATGCATTGGCTGCTTTTAATAAAAAGGATCCTATTTCAAATGAGGCTTCAATCAAATACTTTTTGTTTGGAGCGCTATCGTCGGCTATCATCGTTTTAGCAATGGGAATTGTATACGGACTAACTGGCACGACAAATATTTACGATTCTATAGTGGCGATGTCACATTTGAATCCAGATCTGATCCCATTTGGATTATTAGCTGTAGGACTTTTTATCGCTGGATTTGGATTCAAAATGGGGTTGGTTCCATTTCACATGTGGTTGCCTGATACCTACTCTGGAGCTCCTACTACAATTGCTACCCTGCTTGCAGCGGGAACAAAAAAAGCTGGATTTGCAGCTGCCATAAGGGTTATAGTTATTGGGATGATAGCCCTTAATGTCCACTGGACATTTACTCTTGCGATAATTGCAATCTTTACTATGACGCTAGGAAATTTGGGAGCATTGACTCAAAAAAGTATTCCAAGAATACTTGCGTATTCAAGCATTGCGCAGGCTGGGTATATTTTGATTGGACTTGCAGTTGGCCCATACTCTGACTATGGTTTGGATGCGTCTTTATTACAAATAATGAATCACGCAGTGATGAAATCTGCTGCATTTATAGCTGCCGCAGGTGTAATCATCACCTTGGCGGCCTATACGCTTGAAAAGTATAAAGGATTAGGATATAGGATGCCAATTACAGCGTTTGTATTTGCGATTTCATTGCTTGCACTTGCTGGAGTCCCACCCCTGAGCGGTTTCTGGGGGAAGTATTTGATATTTGGAGCTGCTATAGATAGCGGGCAAGTAATTTGGTGGGGACCGTATCTTGCAATAGCTGGAATTCTAAACAGCGCACTATCTTTAGGATATTATGCTTGGATCATTAGGAAAATGTATATGGAAGAGGGCGAGAATAGGGTAAGACAGAAGGAACCAAAGTCGATAGTTGCTGTATTGATATTTGCATTAGGATTCATGATAGTGTTTGGTATCTGGTATGGGCCATTGCTTGACCTGGCATCAATGGCTGTACCTAATGATTTGATCCATCTGTTAGGCGCGAACTAACATACACACGTATTTAAATCTTTTTTTATATTTCCATCTTTTTCCAAGGATTTCTGTTTGATCCTCAATCCTGCATAATTTCACAATTCCGATCTTTGAGTGTTATTTTTATTAGAACTGATGGTAAAAGCAGCATTCGCTGGATTATTAACGCTTTATCTAAAAGGTGATGAATAAAGAACAAAGACATATTTTTAATAAAATCCTGTGTTCATCAGCAGTAAAATTCCTTAGCATTGAATCAACAATATTATTGAGAATCAATTGTAATTCTTAGCCTATATAGTAATATGTTTTTTTGAGTTGTGCTTTATTCTATTGAAAATTATTATTCATCTTTTTTTCAAAGTCAGGGGGGAAAAATTTATCTATCTTGTGGTTTTGGGCATTAACTATTTTTGCAAGCCTTTGGATATCTTCAAAGAAAATTTGTCGTAATTTGTTATTGTATATGGTAGCTGCAGGGTGATATGTTACAAAGTATCTCCATGGTTGTCGATTAACTATTTGTCCCCTGTATTGTGTCATATTTTTTAGCCCAAGTAATGACTTTAAAGCTGTGGCACCCAGGATGCAAATAATTTTAGGGGAGATGATATCAATTTCTTTTTTAAGATAATTACTGGTGCATATTCTAATTTCTTCGTCAGCCGGAACCCTATTGTTAGGTGGTCTGCATTTGACTACATTTGTAATGTAGATCTCTTTTCTTTCTAATCGTGCTTCTATTAGTGCCTGATCCAATATTTTGCCTGCATTCCCAACAAACGGATACCCAGTTTCATCCTCGTTTTTGCCTGGGGCTTCGCCTATGAATATTATTTTTCTACTAATACTTCCAGACCCGGGGACGGCATTCTTTCTTGTTATTGATAGGTCACACAGAATGCAATGAATGACGTCACTTTTTATTGATTCTAATGTTTCATTTTGAGAACGCAAGTCGGGATGGATATAAAAGAAGAAACGATAATGTCAAAATCAATATTTTGATTCAGTTACTGATTCTGAAGATAATCCTCCAGTGCTATTTTGTGCATCTTCTCCAGCAGAAGATGAATTAACAATCAGATTTGCAGGACTAGCGGTTGAGTTTGTGATTCCAGCGACCACTGATTCTGAAGATAATCCTCCAGTGCTATTAGTAGTGCTGGCGTTGTTAGACTGAGCAAAGACAGATGGAAGTCCTACCATCAACAACGGTAGAACAAAGATAATAAGTTGAGAACTTTTCATAACATTTCTATAATTTTGTAATATAAAATAATTTCGTAAGATCTGTTTGATGACCATGCAAATTCTAGACAATTCTTACATAGCCAAAATCATCAGCTGACGGTTCCTAACCTTTGGACAACTTTATTAAAATGTGCCCCTATTTTGAGGATCAATAATAGCAATTCTAAAAATTTTGTAATAAGATTTTAGAGCATCTTTGTTCCAATACACTGCTTTTATAAAATGAACGGAATTGAATTCTGCAATTCTATTTTAGATCTTGGTTATTTAGTACATGGGAAGTCTGCTACGAGGTGATCCGAATAGCTTAATACTTATCGCAGTCATTTGATATTTTTGTCTTTTTTATCTTGCAATTGACAAACAATCATCTAAGTTGTAAAACTAGTTTTTTTACAGATATAGAAAATAAAGACCATACAGGGGGTTTAGGGAATGTTAATAGCAATAAAACATGATCTAGAATTACAGGGATGCTCAATAATCAACCAGCCTTACCACGATTATTATATGATATATTTAGCATTTGGAAACAAAAATTATTAATATTTTACATCCTTCAATTTAAAAGTTGTACATTATTAGTCGTAATATGTATAAGTTAATGATTATTAAGGTGGAAACGATAAAATGAAGGTTACGCATTATTATAAGAACTAAAATGTGGTGGAAAAAAATAAAATGAATCAAAAATTAATTAATTCCTATTTATCAGTAATATGTCCTTTATGTAACAAGCACTCTAATATAATTACCGATCAAAATTCTGGCGAATTGATTTGTACTATCTGTGGGAGTGTTATAATTGATAATACTGAATCAACAAGGTCTCAGTGGACTTCAAACGCTCAGGAATTAGGTTTCAGAGATAGGACAGGTGCGCCAACTTCTCTCGCAAAATACGATCGTGGCCTTTCGACAGTTATTGGTAAACTAGATAAAGATGCATCTGGTCGTCAAATCGATTTGGCAATGAAAAGTAGAATTGGTCGGTGGAGAACTTGGGACGCAAGATCCCAAACAAATGATTCTTCAAAGAGAAATCTTCAATCAGCGTTTATTCAACTTTACACGATGAGAGATGTGCTTGGCTTGCCTGAATCGGCAATTGAAAAAATTGCGTATCTATACAGAAAAATACAGGAACGGAAATTAATAAAGGGAAGAACAATAAAAGGGGCTTTGGCTGTTGCATCTTATATCGCATGCAGAGAATTAGGAATACCAAGGAGCCTAAAGGAAATCGCAAAGATCTCAAATCTCAAGGAAAAAGAAATAGCCAGAATATATAGAAAGGTAATGTTTGAACTAGATCTCAAAGTTCCTCAAGTAGATGCACTCAAGGAAATCATAAAGATAGGAAATATTTGCGGAATCTCAGAGAAAGCAAAGAGACGTGCAATGAAAATGATGATGCTTGCAATGAAAACAGAGATTTCTGCGGGGAAAAATCCAATGGGGTTGGCTGGAGCTGTTCTTTATTTGTCATGTAAGGAATATAATGAAGAAATTACTCAAAACAAGATTGCAGAGGTTGCAGGGGTAACCGAAGTTACATTAAGACATGACATAGATATAATAGCAGAACTGAATAAGACGAACTCGTGTACTTAAAACGAATACCTAAATATTTTCCATCTTTTTACTTTTTGCAAAGCTGGAATCCTTGCAGTATAATTACTCAAAAAATAAATTTTTCCAATTAGAGAATGTAATCTAATCACAGTTACATTATAAATCATTTTTTGTTTGATAAAATCCAAGATAATTTTGGTCCTTCAGAAATAGTCTGTTATTTGAGCCTATTGTCTGGTTTATAGAAAGAAAAGCTGATTCTAAAGAAAACGGTTTTTCAGCTGAATAAAAATAAGTCTTATAAAGATTAGTAGAAGTGTTAAATGGTAAGCTATTGATCTAATTAGTACTAGTAAAGCTAAAGATCATTATCGAATAACTATTCTTGAGCAGTGTTAATTATTAATAATAGATAGGGGAGCTATTATCAGCCAATTCCGTGTTTGGCCTTTCTCCCCTACCACAATAATGAACCGGTGAACGGAATAGAAACCCGGTTCATTCTTTTGCATCTTAAGATGTTTAACATCTTATTTAAATTCTATGCATTTTTGTTCGACCTTATAATGACTATAATCTTGTGGAGGATATATTCTACATTGAGAAGTCCAGTAATTATTGACAACACCTATTTTGTTTTGCAAATAGTTATCGTTTGAAGTGTTTCCCTTCATTAAATGATAATTCCTTTAAAATAATTTAGATAAAAAAAGATGGGTAACCCAAGAAAGAAAATGGCTATATCAAACACTATTCTTATAAAAGAAATCAATAGAATACTTTTATTCAATGGAATTGAGAAAGCTAATTAAAATATCTGATAAGATATTTTCCAAAATTACATGCTTTGGCTGGGTTCGAGAAACAGTATTGTCACGGAAGACTATTTAATCTTAAACGAAAATCAATCTCTGTATCCTCATAGACATGTTCTACAATTGCTTAACGCTACCTTCCGTACTCATCTGTGAGTAAAATGATATGCAATATTATCTGTTTTAATATGCAAATAAACTATGTACTACCTATCGGACTTTTATAGTTCTATGCTGGGGTAGTCCATTGACCGACTCTTCCACATTTCGGACATTGTCTTCGGCTAATAAATTGCTCTACGGTCTCGTTGATTTCTGGCTCAATAATAATTTGTTCTCCACAATAACATTTCATTAATTCAAGCATATACTTTGCCAAAGCATCTTGGGTATTTTTAGGTTTATTTCAAGTATACTTCGTTTTGTATTGGAAGTGATTGAGTATTAAAATTACACTCAACCAATTGGCAGCGACCTCACCGAATTACCATGAAAATAATCAAAATGTGTGACTTTTCTAGTCTATAATATTAACTTTTAGATACAAAATACATATAGTCACAGTACAATCATGTAACGCTGACGTTATTTGCCAGTTAAAAATTTTGCTATTAGAGAAATGACATAGTTTTTGCAGGTTCATTATTAGTATCACAAACAACCAAGTGTCGTAATTGCACAGCTTAATATATTTTGTTGTTCTTTAATATATGTACATCAGTTTGTCAAACGAAAATACTGAAAATCTAGAGGAATCACAAGAGAACCAGAAAAAAATTGGTTCTGCAGCAAAAGACCCAAAGACATCAGGCCCATCTGAAAATCTTAGAGAAGAAGCATTTGAAGAAAGTGATACACAAAACACGGATAAAGAGCCTGCTTAACCTTTTTTAACTTACATCACTAAGATGATTTTATTTAGAATAAATCATTGGTAAAGATACTTAAAATAGTAAAGCATTACTACAATATAGTATAATAACTTGATTGCATTTCTTGACTGACATTTGTCATCTCGACTAATCGTAGGTGATGATACGCTGATAACCCTAATTTTACTCGGTCTTATAGAAATAAGTCATTTTTATCCATACTATGGAGATCCAAACGTGAGAATACTGCGATAAATTCCCAAATCATAAATATAAAGCAAATGTTTTAATTAAGAAGTTTAAACACAACAGATTTAAATAAATCGCTGACGCTCTTTTTAAAGATAAGAAATTTTTGACATAGATTTGTACAAGATAAAAGAGGCTCAAAAGATACTAACACAATATGACATTCGAAGGACGGATTTGATAAAATCTGCAACCTTTTCCAAATTAAATGGTAACAACGTATATCTTAAACTTGAATGCCTTCAGAAAACTGGATCATTCAAGGTCAGAGGGGCGATGGTAAAAATTCATAACTTGCCAGATGAGTCAAAAAAGAATGGCGTAATAGCAGCTTCAGCTGGAAGTCATGCCGAAGCAGTAGCTTTTGCTTCTAAAATTCATGATATTTCCTGTACCATTGTTATGCCTAAAAATGCTTCTCCTAGTAAAATTGTTGCTACAAAATCGTACGGAGCCAAAGTGATTTTGGAGGGAAACAGTTACGATGAGTCTGCCAATTCTGTCAAGGATTTTGCCCAAAAAGAGAACAAAACTATAATTCCTGCTTTTGAAGATCTAGACATTATTTCGGGGCAGGGAACAGTAGGCCTTGAAATTATGGAAGACTTAGAAAAGGTCGATGAAGTATATGTTCCTATAGGAGGTGGCGGTTTGATTGCTGGAATATCTACTGCTATAAAATCAATTAACCCACGGGTCAAAATTATTGGTGTCGAATCTACCGCATTTCCGACAATGAAAAAATCAATATCTACAAATAAGATAACAAAGGCAAGAGAAGGCTATACAATCGCTGACGGTATATCCATTAAAACTCCAGGTAAAAGTACGTTTGAAATAGTAAAAAAATATGTTGATAGTATTGTATTGATAGATGACAGTGCAATTGTAAAAACTATGTTTTTATTGATGGAACGATCAAAGATCGTGTCAGAACCTGCTGGCGCAGCTGCCCTTGCATATCTTATTTCAAAAAATAAATCCAAGAGGCAAGATATGAATTTGGTCTCGATTATTTCCGGTGGTAATGTAGATATGTATCTATTGGGACAAATCGTTGCAAAGGGATTGATGCAAACAGGCAGATTGTTGAAAATATTTGTAGATCTTAGTGACAAACCAGGGGCCCTGAAAAAGGTTGTTGATGAAATATCAAAGGCTAGTGTGAATATTGTGGAAGTGGAACATGATAGACTTAGCTCCAATATTCCTGCTGGTACTGCAGGTGTATATCTGAGTTTGGAGTTAGAAAACAAAAACCAGGCTAATACTTTATTAGATTTATTTAGAAAAGAAAAAATAAATTTTGAAATGGTACATTAGAACTAAAGTTCTAAACTCATTACACTTGCTAAATGTACATAAACTTGATGTTTTCAACCACTAGATTAACACAGTTCCACCATCAATTACGATTGTATTCCCGGTTGCATAGGAGAAGTCATCATCTGCTAGGCTAGCCGCAACCTTAGCAACCTCACTTGGTTTGCCCCATCTTTTCGTCGGTGACTCCAGAGCGGCCTTTATTATTACTTGCTCAGTAATTGAACCTAACGTAGCTAGTGTAGCAATATTTCCTAGAGCAAGAGTATATGCTCTTATACCAAAGTTACTATACTCCTTGGCAATACATTTTGTCAATGTTATGTTTCCAGATTTCGCAATAGAATATGGGAAACCCCCTACCCGTCCGGAAATAGCTGGGGTCGAGGAAATATTAATTATTACACCTCCCCTCCTCTCCCTTGCTCCTGGTATGTTACTACTTTGACTTTCAGCCGATGAATTTTGTATCATGATTGGAAGGACAGCGCGGCAAAGTCTTACTGAGCCAAATAAATCCACTTCAATTATCTTTTCAAGCTCATCGCTCGACCCTTCATGTATTTTCTTGTTCCATATAGTCTCGTCATAGGGATAGCCAGAATTATTCACTAAAATATCAATTTTTTTATATTTCTCAAGAATGATATTTACAAATTTTTTTACGCTTGATTCATCGGTGACATCTAATTCGAGGGCAAGTGTTATACCATTTATCTTCGCTGCCGCCATCTTGCATCGGTCTAAATTGCGAGAACATACTATGACTATAGCGCCTCTCTTTGAAAACTCACTTGCTATCTCAAATCCAATTCCTTTACTTGAACCAGTAATTACGGCTACTCTGTCTAAAAGTGACATTTCAGTAATATGTACAAATATAATATTTATACACGATGCCATTTTATTTTCTCTAATAAGTGAAGCAATATTTACCGATAAAATACAATAAATTTCGGTTAAAAAAGGGATGTGTAAAGAAAGACAATCAATTTAAAGTAGGTGGTTTTACGACAGCCCAAGCTCGACATATAGTTTTTGATTACCCTTGATGGTTACAGTCTAAAGCCCCATACACCAATTATTAAAAA
>DATEIH010000204.1:0-7424 GCA_035279165.1 Candidatus Nitrosocosmicus sp.
TTCTAACTAAAGTAACGAGAATAGTCATTGACAAACTGGCCAAAAGATCTTGGTTTTTGTCCCGTGACCTGTTCCACTACATTGCTTGTTTGATGCCCGTATTCGCCTCTTATAATATAGTTCATACATATAGTTACAGATGTTATTTTATAGATAGTTTGATGCCGTGTTTCACATTTCATAGCTCTCTAATTAACTATCTGCACAAGATAAATAATTCAAATTTGTATTCACAAAGGACAGACAAGGATTTATGGCTTTAACTTTTCATACAATTTTGATCTCTAGAAAGAGTAACGAGTCTACAAGTCAGATATAGGTATAGAGTATATAACCTTTTTGCGACATAGGATAATATGAAAATAAGTAAAAAGAGTATCAAGAGTGCTCAATTTTCAGTTATTATTGTTTTTGCTATTGTGATAATGGCTGGGACGGTTGTATATTCTCATACAGCATTTGGACAGGATGCAAACAAATCAAATACTAATACTACTTCTGCTACCGCAAATACAAATGGATCAAAACCACTACCTGTTCTACTGATACATGGTTATATGGCTGATGCCTCGACGTGGAAAAAATGGGAAGACTTGCTAAAGAAAGACAACATTCCTGTTTTTCCAATTACATTCAGACAATCAGATGATAAATGCGGGTCTGCTGCAGAGCACGCAAAGGAGCTATCTACTCAAATCGGAGACATAAAAGACCAAACAGGCCAAAATAAGGTTAACATAGTAGGACACAGCAAAGGTGGCCTTGACGCTAGAATGTACCTAGCCAATAACACACAGGATGTAGCAAACCTAATAATGATCGGAACACCAAATGCAGGTTCCCCATTAGCAGAAAACAATGATGTATGTGCTCCTGCGATATATGATCTTAAACCCGACTCTCCTAGTACAAAGGTAGAACAAAACAAAAACACCAAGTACTTTACAATCGCTGGCGATTGGAAACCCGAATCAGGAAACTGTAATCTCTCAATGTTCTCTCTTCCTCAGGAGGGAGGAAATGACAAGCTTCCAAAGCCTAATGATGGAATGGTTCCACTATCAAGCGTTGAATCACTCAATTACTCAAAAAGCCTTGGTCACAGTAGCAGCTGCCATTCCAACATATTGAGTGAGTATGAATACGGCCTAGCCAAAAATATACTCTTGGGAGGCACATAACTTTTTTTGAGATAACACAAAAGTGACATCCCTGAGATGCAGCGTTAATTATTATATCCACTATTTGTGTCAAATTTGTCGCACAAACCACTGCCCCCACTTGAATATTGTAGCTTTTCTATTATGCAGTTTACTTGTTGGCAGTCCTTTTTAGGGTTTCAATCAAAACATGAATTAAAATCAAAGGGTGAAATAGAATTAAAGGAGATCTTAGCATATGCATCACCTCAAAAAAAGATTTTGATGCGATTTTGCTCTTTGGAGTTAAAAGCAATACACGATTTGAATATTTTTGTATGTATCGTGTGATTATACCAGGTTTGGTTCCTTCAGTTGTAGACCATCTAAAGTCTTCACTTGTTCCCAATAACCATGGAAGCTTGTTTATCTTTGAAACTTTTTTCTGAAAAACATTAGAAAAACCTAACAAACCTTTATTTCTTTTCTTATATTCTCTTAATGTTTTATCCAAAGTAACGGCCTCTATACACGATACAGTAATTCCTTGGCCATAAGAAGGATTGAATGAAGAAACTGAATCACCATATGCGACAAAGTTTTCGGGCCAATCTTTCATTTTTTCATAATGGAATTGCTTGCTGCCTGATGTTCTGTATCCATAGATTGGACCACTTAACTCAAAGTACTTTATAGCATCGTAGATGTCGGAAGTCTCTAATTTCTTGGTGCATTGTAAAAACCCTTGTTTGTCTGTTGGAGGGTAATTTTTTCCTATTCCTAGAATTCCAACTAACCATCGTGAACCTTCAACAGGATAAATAAGGCCCATATAAGGATTTGAAGGTGGATTTGTCAATATGATAGTTGGTTTGATGATAGGTTTGATATCAGCAGTAGCAGAAATGTTTTGCGTATTAGGATTAAACCAACAAGTGGAATAGCCTATATAAGAATTGACGACTGTTTCGTCTGGCTTATCATAACCAAGTCGCTCAAGCCATTGGGCCGTTTGCGATTCTCGTCCGGTTGTATCCACGACTAGATCTCCAAGAATAGTTTCCTCTGAATTTGTATTATTGTCTGAGAGCACTGTAACGCCCTTGATTGTACGTAATCCTGCTTCCTTCTTGTCTTTTGAGATAACCAACCCTGTTGCTCGAGTGTTTTCTCTAACGATCGCTCTAGGATAATTCTCAAATATTTCATTTCTTATCTCATATTCTAAAAGTTGTCTAGTACAAGCTATAGTAGTTAGCTCAGATTCAAATTTCATTGAATAGCCGGTACCTACATAATAATCCACATCATTTGTTAGATTTAATACTTGAGCTCCGTTGGCAACCAGTTTATTCTGGAGATTTGGGAACAGTGTCAAAAGTATTTCCTTGCCTTTTATCAATAAAACATGTACATGGTTTGATTGAGGAGTACCATTCCTGGGTCCGGCTTGAAATGGATACTTGTCTTTCTCTATGATTACTACCTCTTTAAAATGTTCATGCAATACTCTTGCAGCCAACAGACCTGCAATTCCTCCACCGATAACAATCGCGGTACGCTGTACAAGTTTACTTTGCATAAATATGGATTTCTTTTGCAATATCCATTTTAATTAACTTTGTGTTTTTAACATTATTATTCCATCACTATTCCATATTGATAATATTTGACTATCAGTATAATTATTACCAACATTGTAATTATATTTGAAATAAGAATAAAAGCTTTAGAATTCAAGTTATTTTATCTTTGTTAGGAATTATTGAAACAAGTTAAAAGATCTTCAAGGTTTAAATTCAATATCGAAATAAGTATTGACATAATGTTAATTTTAGTTTGAACCTATAGATAGCAACGTAAAGACAATGTCAATTAGAGAAATCAAATGGTAGTACAGTCAAAAGAAGTTTCGAAATTCCAAAAGAAGAAGATATATTCACAGATAAGGATATTCGCATACACTCCCGAAGTCTTGAAACATATTGCAAATTAGCTAGTTTTGCTGCTTGGCTATTGGTTCTTGGTTTAATTTTACTAGCATTTAATTTTTCTTAGTCGTGAAATTAATATCATAGGATTTACTAATGCAGTCACTACCCGTCTATAAGGGAATAATGGATTTGAGTCTTATGAGAAAAATCTTTTATGTATGACTCACGATTATACGGTATGGATTCGAGTTCCACTCCCGGCGCCTAAAACAAGGAATCAATCCTTATTTTTAGAAAAGAAATAATGGAGTATAGTAAAGATAGTGTGTTATGGGTATAATTTTTCAAATAACTGATATGAGTTGACGTACATCCTTGTCATTGGATTAATCTTAAACGTGGCAAACTTGTTTAATGTACAAGTACTATGGCAAGTGCAAATGCTATAAAACTTAAATCTCTAAAACAACCGACAGAAGAATCCGATGGCCTTAGAATTTTGATTGCCAGATTTAGACCACGATATCTGCGTAAAGAGGACGAGAATTGGCATGTCTGGTGGAAGGAGTTGGCGCCCAGCAAATCACTTTGGAAAGAGTATGTTAAAGACAAGAAAATAGATTGGGATGAATACGCTCATAGATACAGATTGGAAATACGAAGCAATCCTTTAGCATTAAAGGCACTACATAACTTGGCTTCGCTTGATAGGCCTACTACTAATCTAGTTACTAACCATTTAGAACATCAGAAACTTCCTCCTCAACCCTCTGACATGTTATCAAAGTATGATACCGTCACACTCCTCTGTCATTGCAAAGAAGAAAATCATTGTCATAGGTTTTTGGTTAAACAAATGGTCAAAGAAATATGATGGTGTGAATATGGGCTGAGTTTTTTGTGTCTACAAAATAAGTGTGAGATAATTAGATTTGAAATACAATCATATTTTTAGGATTGATGATAGAATGATTGTGATCCTCTATAGTCTAGCAATTTAGCAGTAAGATTTTACTAATTCCTTATGAATTTTTTATGAAAACTAGTATCATGAGTTCTCAGGCTCATGATGAATATATTAATTTGTTTCCTGACGGTGCGCACAAATTTAAACACCGTATTATAGTAAAACGTGATTATACTGATTTTACTAGAGTATTGATATCTGTTCCTGTTATAAATACTAAAAATAAAATGGGAGAAAAATGATTTTAATAGAAAAATCTCATAGATTCATTATTCTTTTTGAGTTATTGTTATTACAGGGCTATCATTGTTCTCATGGCAGTTTGGATAGACCCTATTTCTTAATATGATTTAATCAATTATATAGTTTCTAACTGATAAATAAAGAAGAGATTTTTCGTTACAAACGAATTGCACAAGCACTAAAGTTAAACACGGTATCTACGATGGATATTTCATTTAGCGTGAGAAATAATAGTCTTCACTTCCTAATATCACCTTTTCAATTAGAATTATAGTATTAAAAAAGAGGTAGCAAAAGTCCAAGTCAATTTAGGAATTATTTCAGCCAAGGTAATCTCATTCCTACCAATCTAAGTGAAATACCAAGCCTAAATTAGGCGATGCATTATTTGCATTAAACTATATTAACAGTATAAGGTTTCGCACGATACAGTGTTCTTTAGATATTCTTATAACACGGAAGACAGAAACGTCACTTCTTTGCTACTGTCATAAGATATCCCATGTTCATTACATTATCCGTAATATATTGTTGCAAAGTCTTGATGTAGTCTTTTCTGAATAATTCAATTCTATCATAATCTTGTTGTTCCTTTAACGTGTTTACAACTTGAATCATAAATCCAGCTTTGGTAATTGTATCTTGCCAATAGTGATTGGGGCTCAAAATTGGAACATCAATAGAACCTCTTTCAAAGATAATTTCAATCATGCCTGGTAAAAGTCGTTTTATCTTTTCTGGCTCTCCCCAATTATAAGGCGAAAATGCTTCATTATGAGGTAACGGATTATATTTAGAAACAATTTCGGATAGTTTTCCCACAGCCAATTCTGGAGGCCAACTTGTAAAACCCAAACGCCCGCCTTTCTTTAAAACTCGAATCATTTCCTTGCCTGCTAATTCTTGATGGGGCGCAAAGATGTGACCAAAGGTTGAAAGAACCACATCAAAGGACTCGTCATTAAATGGTAGGTTTTCTGCATCACCTTCTTTCCATTGTATTCCACTAATTCCAGCGATTTTTTCTTCTTCTTTTGCTAGTGCTAAAAGTTTTGGTGTAATATCAATCCCAGTTACTTTTGCACCCAGCATCCTAGCAGTTATAGCAGTATTACCATATCCGCAAGCTACATCTAATACGGAATCGCTTGCTTGTAAATTTACAAGTCTTGTCAAACGAGCTGATACTGGTGGAATAAATTGACCCCTGCTTCTCCAATCTCCTGAGCTCCAAATTTCTTTGACCGCATCTTTACTATCATTCAACGATAAATTCTTTTGCATGATGGGATAAATATCAATGCTATAAAAGCTCAGTTTAACTTATAACATCTTATAATAGTAATCAATATTGATTCATACTCCTTCTTCTGCTGCTATTTACCAATTGATTTGTTTGCTGATAGAGACTTTTAATTTTCTCCTCTAGAAATTTCTTTCTAGCATTTAACCGATGGATCTCCTATTATAATATCACAATCAAATAAATCCTTCATTAGGTTCTAGGGTAATCGGTAACAAAGGTAGCCTTAAAATTTGTCATTTAATATGAAATAATCTGGTTGATTATACAGGGGTTTTATACTTAAATAAATATGATAGTATAATGATCGAAAAATCAAACTCTTCTCTATCGAATCTAAGTGTTGAAAAAAAGAGTGGCAAGCGAGAAAACTTTAGTTCTGAAAAACTCTTAACAGGAATAAGTAGAGCCGGAACTCCATTTTTGATAGCCAAAGATATTTCAGAGTCAATCGCCAGTAAACTTGCAGAAAATCCTCCACTTGATAACTTTGTTTATTCTAGCAAGTTAAGAGAATACATTGCTGAGGAGCTTAGACAGAGAAATCAAACTGCTATTGCAGAATCGTATTCAGGCTATAGTAAAAATCAAGTTACAGATTTGAAAGAAGAACAGATAAAAAGAAATGATAAATTTGATTCTAAAGTTTCACAGTCTGTAAATACACTCTCAAAACAGCACGCCAAGGACAAGGATTTTCCCCCAGTAAATTGACAATTTTTTTCTATTATTTCTGAAGTAACGATTATTTTTCACATCTGCAAACAAAGTTTGCCAGGGAATTCGAGAAACATGAAAAACTCAGAGTCAGATATCCGTCCAATGGATTAGAAAACACATAAAAATATCCCGATTAACAATGAAACCCGATGCTAGAGATTAAGAACAAAGAAGGAGAAGAGAGGGGCTGAAGCAACCCACCAATCTAAAATAACCAGGGCATCTAAATCTTAGCATTAACTAAACATTCTATGATCATATATGGACGAGTAGGTTCCTCCGTAAATTATATTTCTAATTGTATCAGAAGATAGGAAATTATGTGGAAAGCCTAGTTCAATTTGACTTACTTCATTTAGTCTTTGTATGTGGTCATCAGATAATACAAATTCAATACAGCCCAAGTTGTCATTTATCTGTACAAGGTTTTTTGCTCCTATTATTGGTATTATTTTATTACGAAAAGTCTTTTTCGAATTTCTAATCCAATTCAGTGCAACTTGTGATGGTGTGCGTTTAATCTCCTGAGCAATGTTTAAAACCTCTTCAGCAATTCTCAAATTTCTTTCCTTAAGTAAAGTATTTGACAATTCAGAAAAATTTGCTACATTAAGTCTGCTAGCACTATTCTGTTGATCTGACTCTAATAAGGATGATGCTGATAAATCAGTACTAGCATCACTAATAGTATCATTAGATGTACCACCGTCTGTCTGTTTGTAATCTTTGTTTTCTGTATTATTTTGGTTGTTATTCACTTTATTATTTGATTTGTTATATTTTCCTGTTAATACTCCACTACCTAACGGAGACCATGCTGTTATTCCTATATCAAGCGCATTTGCCATTGGGAGTAGTTCCCGCTCTAGAGTCCTTTCAATTAAACTATATTCAATCTGGATGCTTGTAAACTCAGTCCAATCTTTAAGATTTGCAAGAGTATTGGCCTGTGAGACTACCCATGCTGGAGCATCTGAAATTCCTATGTATAATATCTTACCTGATTTGACCATATCATCTAGGGCTCGCATCATCTCTTCTATTGGTGTTGTTTGATCCCAAGCGTGTACCCAATATAGATCAATATAATCTGTATTTAGTCTCTTCAGACTTGCTTC
>DATEIH010000205.1:0-2642 GCA_035279165.1 Candidatus Nitrosocosmicus sp.
GACCCTCCACCTATCAAGATAAGCACACCCCAAGGAATTGTTACCGCTGTATCCCAATCAAGTAGTTTCTTTGGGGACATGTGGGTGTTAACTTTAAACCTTTTTTTATTTTCTTTGTAATCTGATTCATCTATCTCCTTATCTTTGTTTGGTTGGCTGTTGTAGCCTACAAACTCTTTATAATCTTCATCTTCATTTCTGGAATTTTGGTTTTTTCCAAGAACTGAAGGTATTAGAAATAGAGCCACTGATGACGCAATCACTATCATGGAATCATCTATCATAGGTGCTATATCTTTCCAAAGTATCCCTCGAGTAATCCAAGCAGTTATTGTAATAAGGAATATTAATGCAACTATTTTTTCGTCTCGAGTTATTGGACCAAGATCTTTTAAATTATCTGCGATAACATCTCCTTCTCCGAATATCCCAGATTTAATATCAGTAATTTTTGAACCAATCCTTATAAGATATAACCACAATATTACAAGAGAAAGTGCGCTAATTGGTAATCCTAGGAGCATCCATTGTCCAAAAGTTACTTCTACTCCTGCTATGGAATCAGCTAAAGATGCAAATATTGCATTGGGCGGAGTTCCAATGAGTGTTGATACACCACTAATATTTGCAGAATAGGCTACAGCAAGTAACAAACACACTACGAACTTGTGATGTTTATCTTTATCTTTAATTAGAGAAATTACTGCCAATGCTATTGGGAGCATTAGAATGGCTGTAGCAGTATTGCTCATCCATGCTCCCAAAAACCACGTGACTATCATAAATGCCAAAACAACAAATTTTGGATCGGTTCCAAAAAAACGTAACATTCTGTATGCAAAACGTCGATGCAAATTTGACTTTTCAACGGCCTTCGCTAGAAGAAACCCTCCCAAAAATAAGAATATGATGCTGTCCGTATAATTACTAGAAGTTTCTGTAAAAGAGGTAACTTTTAAGGCTGGAAATATTACAAGAGGTAATAAAGCAGTAACGTATATGGGAGCAGATTCTGTAATCCACCATACAGCCATCCATACAGTGGTAGCCAATACAATTTTAGAAGAAAAAGACAAATCCTCACTTAGTTGAGGCATTGGTATTAAAATTACTATTAAAAATAATATTGGTCCTAAAAAAACACCGAGAGTCTTAGTCAGATTTTTGGACTGCATGAACAGATGTATTTAGGTCAACATGATATATAACAAAGTTTGCGTGACAAAATTAGTACCTTCAAATCATGATATATATTGGATCTGATAACCAAATAAATTTTGATTTAAAAAAAGAAATCAGTTCTGTAGTTTTATAATTCATTATCATAATCCTGACATTCAAAAATCCGTTTGATTTTCTTCTTGAAATCCATCTCATTTGTAAATTCTTATGCAAGCAGTATTACTAACTATTATGTTGTTTTTTTAATAAAAATTCCTTAGTAAAGGTGATTGAAAAAAAGTAATAGGTTTAAGAATAAATTAACCATTTTCCATTATGGGGCTTTTATAAATTCTGGATTGGCACTAATACCATAGATTAAAGGCGATTTACCAAAGTGATAGTCAACACTTTCAGGATCTATAGTTATAGTAAATACATTTCCATTAGCTGATCTTTGAATGGTAGTAGGAATATCAACTGCAGGACCGTCCCGTAAACTTATTGTTGATGTACCATTAAATGTTGTAGAATTGCTATCGGCATTTTGTGTTGCATTCATTACAACAAAATCAGTTAAAGTATGGGTATGTCTAGCTGTCCCGTCAGGCTTTATCATTTCAATAGCAGCTTTAAATGCTCCAGAAGAAAGATTGCCTAGTGAAACATTTTCATTAGTATTGCTAACGGTATCATTTGATAAGATCGATCTCCAAGTTCCAGATAGTACCCAATCTACATTTCCAGTATCATTTGAGGTGACCCCAACAAGAGGTCCAAAAACATATTTATGATTGAGTAAATCAGAAGGAATAGCAATTGCAGAATTTGAAATATATCCTACGAATGTGAGATTAGAAATTAATAAAGTAATTGATATTATTGCTTTAAGATTATTCATACTATAATATTGCAGTAATCCTAATAAAGCCTCTATATTGTATCAATCAAATACAAATAATTACCAATTTACTTTGATAACAACCTAAGCAAAAGAGGAAGATTTACATAAAATTGCAGCTTATTCATAAATTTTTTGGAGTGATCCTATGAGAATAGCATCTTGCAGGACACTCATCATTATTATTTACAATGAAATAGTGAATTACATTCGAATATTACAACTATAGGAATAACATATGTAATTCCTCTCTTTATATAGTATGTTATATTATGATTTTTGTATTGTTAAACCATAAGAAAGCAAGATTTAACTTAAAACGTTGCATCATGACTATATCATTATTTGGACTAATAATTTTGTCCGTAATTCCTGCAATGTTTAATGGGTCTTTTATAACTACTACTAAAACTAATATTGTACCAATCGTATTGGCACAAGGGGAGGATCCGTTTCCATCAGTAGCTAATGAAACATTGACACCAGATCAACAGCAAGCTCGTGAAAATCTTTTGAAAGAACAGGGTTTTACAGTTAATGTGATGGCAAGAAACCTTAGCGCACCATTAAATCTCTTATA
>DATEIH010000206.1:0-4891 GCA_035279165.1 Candidatus Nitrosocosmicus sp.
TCGGTCGGAGTTCGCCATGCAATGTGATGTACAGTACCCACTCCCATTGAACCACGTTGGGTATAAGGTAGGCATACGAGATCTACCATAGAGGGGGAATTCAAAAGATCAAGTTGCCTTTTTTGCTTATTGCTATAAAAATTATCTACTATCTTTTCTTTATCTTTAATTTCAAATCGAAATCGACTTCCTTCAGTCTTAGTTTTTGAGAAACCCATGTTTTCAGTTAAGAGGTCAGCTGTCCGTTCGTATCCTTCTAGTGAAAGAGTTGCTGAATGAAATCCTCTAGTAGCATGATCTTCTGGAATAGGGCCTCTTCTCCAAACATGATCTTTTTTTGTCTCGGCGTCCCTATGTGCAACAAGTTCTATTTCCATCCCATCTGGATCATATAGCGTAATTACTTGTTCACCACCTTCACCACCACCATTTTGATTATCATCGAACCTTTTAGTAGGACCAATATAACTAACCCCTTGACTCTGTAGTCTGTTAACCCAATATCCTATGGAATCTTCGGGTATCAAAAAAGATGTAGTAATTACTTGGCCTGTTCCCCTAAAACCTCTTGGCATATTCTGCCAAGGGAAAAAGGTAAGTATCGTACCTGGCCTACCTATATCATCCCCATAATAGAAATGATATGTTTGTGGATCATCAAAGTTAACTGTTAATTTTACTAGCCGCAATCCCAAAAAACCGGTGTAAAAGTCAATATTTTTTTGTGGGTTACCTGCTATGGCCGTAATATGGTGTATTCCAAGAATACTTGGATGACCCTTATCCCCTGTCATGGTAGTATTTTCCAATTATAGTATAAATATCTGTTAAATTAGATAAGTAGAAAGATGGATCTATTTACTTACTTAATGTCTAATATGCCAATATATCTATGAAATATCTATAAGTAATTCATACACACAAAGTATATTTTCAAAATGTCTTATAAACTAGATTTGAAAATCAGATACATGATAACCTCTTCGTTCTGGTAAGGTTTCAAAAATGGGTTTGAGTTTTTCAACCAAATCCGAGAAAAGGTGATTATCTACCTTGTAAAAATTATCCATCTCTTCTTTAGTTTCCCAAAAAGTAAGTACTATAGATTCAGAAGTGTCTTCTAGACTATCCATTACCATAAATCCTTTCATTTTGCTTTCGTGTGCTTGAACCCTTTTAAAAAATTCCAGGATTGTCAGGGTACTATGATCTCGTTTACCCGGTTTCAATAGGACTTTATTATATTTAACAAATTGTATCATATTTTTTGTTATTCATAGTTTGAAATAATCTTGTCCTTTGTTTGTCATTTTTCAACTCAATGAAGTTGCGGAAATGTCAGTGATTATCTGAATAGATTCCTACGTGGGTCCTAAAGATTTGAGATATCAAACGGGGTCCGGTGGAAATCGTGTGAATTATCACATGTGTTCGATTATCAATCCGTGCTATTAGTTTCTATAATATCGGCGTTTGATAGTTCTAATGCGACCTGGCTTAATGTAACTCGCTATGCTAATTCAAGTTCGGGCCCATGGGGATTAAGTTCCCAGTGGTAAGTGGGTTCTAATACATTGATTATATCGATTATTTTAAAGATAATACAAAAAAACTTGAGTTCATTCTGGGACAACCATTAAAGAAAAAAGCCAAAAAAACTTGTTTAGATGTTTTAATCTAAATAGTCTGGAGGATACAATTTTTGGCCATATTTTTCTACTATCGTTAGAAGTTGGTTTTTGTTCTTCCGAGGTCAACTGTGATGGTGGTAAGAAGTATTTGCAGCAACTGGCTTCCCTAATTCTAGGAACATTTTTTCCATACCAGCTGGGGTAATAAGACATAACATATGGACTATCTTGCCTGTTTTGTTAACAAATTTATGTACTGGTCCATTGAAAGCAATATTTATATGTGAACCTTTTGTCGTAGTGTATTTCCATTCCTTTGTTACTACTTCGATCTCCCCTTCGATTACATAAAATGCTTCTTGGAATTTGGCATGGGAATGAGGTGGTGGACCCCCTTTTGGAGGAATCAGCATATCCACAAGGGAATAAGCACCATTGGTTTGTTCACCACTTACGATAATTCGATAAGTATCACCTACCAGTGATACGCTGTCGCCTGCTAAATCGCCTACTGCGGTAATCGAATTGTTCTTATTTTCGATATTTCAAATTCTTTAACAATATGTATTTAATATTATGAGGATCATAAATTGTCAAAAATAGTTTCTTAATCTATATTGTAGCGGTCGACATATTTATTGATCTATCTATAAATATTATAAATTGTCAAATACCAAACAACCGCACTCTAATATCTTCCAAAAGTAGAAAAGCGAGCTTATCAAATAAACCTGCGAATATTTGTTTTCCCTGATGTTTTTGTAATAAAATGCCTCTTTAATAATAGTAAGTGCTGGTTTCGGCCATTCTGATAACTTTGTTGCTTCTGTCCACCTTAATGTATGGATATAATTGTATTCCAAATCTCGCTCATTGATGATAAAAAAACAATTCATTATATCTCCACTATCATTGTTTATTAGTACAGGGTTACAATCGTTGGATAAAAACATGATACCAATAGTTTTTATCGGTTTTCCATTTTGTAAAATGGGAATAGTATCTTCTAAGAGAATACCTAATCCTATGCTTGCATTTTGAAGGTTATTTTCTTTTATTATTTTTGCTGCTCTTATCCAATCAAATGCTTTTAAGTATTTATTCTTCTCTTTATCATTAGTATGAGCATCCAGATTTCTATTTGTATTAAATCTATCCAACAATGCTCTATTACTTACCTTCTTCCATGTTGACTCTCTTAATATAATTACAAGACTTAAATTTGATATGACTAATTTTTCTCAAAGCAAATACTAGTTTGTGCATAGTTAACAGTAATAAGGCGTCATAGTCATTGAGGAAATAACCACAAAATATCCTCTTAAAAGAATTTGAGATTAGGGTAGTATAAATAAAAATCCCAAAGAATTCATATTCCACTTTATTTATTATCTTAACAATGGCTGCATATTGCCTTTGTTCTTTTTCATAAATGGAATTATGACTTTGAGTTTTATTTTATTTGACAATAATAAACACTGGATTATTTATTTTATATACGTTTGTAAAGAATATATTAATACTATTACACGTATTAATTCTTTTCTTATAAAATTTGAAAAAAAGATAAATATTTTTGCAAAATATTTTATACGGTATAATGCATAATTAAAATTCAAGAGCAAACTAAGCAATTCATATTTGTTCAAATGATAGCCGAAAGAATACTATATTAAATCCTAATGCAGTATCATTTTCGTATAGAGGATAATATGCGGTGCGTCTTAGAGCTTTTGTCTTCTGGATCATATAGGTTGTAAAACTTGGTGATCATTCTGAATCGCATTTCCAAATGTTGCTTTCTCTGAGTTGGTATTAGTTGGATCGGCAACAATATCTGAGGGATCTGTATATGCCTCTTCGTCATCAGCGGTTGGGCCCATTAGAGTAACCGAAGATATCGTAAAATCATTATTTTTCCATAAAGGGCTGTTGTGAAGCTCATCCAAAGCATTAGCAATCAATAATGAATTTGCAAAAACGTTGATTAGTTATGTTTTTACACACAAGGACGAAATTATCAGATATGCTAAAATGATTGAATTATCATCATTTTTTGTCAGGTTTTCAAAATTGTTTGTATACAACATTTTACTATTTTGGTAAGGAAGCATAATTATCCACTTCATAAGATTCAAATTCTTTGATATTCATGTTTAGAATGATATTATCTCCCACTTCATATGTTTTTGATTTTGGAATGTCATATCTTTGTACATAATTCCCAAATACAACGATCTTATCCTTAGTTTCTTTCATTATAAAGCCAACAAAGTGGGCATTTAATATTTTGACACCTTTGCTGAACAATGAATTAGGGTACTTGCTTGGTAAGCCATGGTCAATGTTTGTGGGAGGATATCGTGCATTAAATTCATCATCAACATATGACAAACCATTTCTTTTTACTAGATGCTTTCTTGACATTTTTTAATTGTTAGATCCGTTAACAGATTTCTGGGAGCTGCTTTAATCGCAGAAAAATGTATATTAATTCTCCCATTTTGTTCTTCATATATGCCCAAATTATCAATTGTCCCTTTGTTTTCATGCCCTATATAAGTTAAAACCAAACTCATTACACCTCGATCAAATGTTTAATAATTGTCATAACTACATACGTCTATTGGATCTATTAAGGTTATCAAGCAATATCTCGTTATTAATGCAATATAATCACTATTATATCGTAAATTTTGAATGATTCCTTCTATAGAATCAGTAAATTGTCATTAATCGTATTCGATAAAGATTTAGACTAAGTAAATCATGAATTCTAATAAAATAATTGATTATCTAAGTTTATTCAAGTCAGAGGCATATAGTAATACTAGTTATCGATCGTCAAATCAGTTAGGACTACATCTGTTAGTAATTGCTCATGACATTCATATTTTCTCTATTGGTAATTTATTTTGGAAAGTCCATTTAGTATATCATAAGGAGTTTATCAATAACGACATCACATTCTAAAATCAGCTAGTAATCAATGTTGGCTAATTAATGTCTATTAAAGAAAAAAAATCCAAACACTTGGCAACAAAATTCAGAAGACTATTTGGACATTTTCTGGTCTAATGAATCTATTACATGTATAATTACTAATAGGATTACCATAATCTCTATTCTTTTCGATTATTAATCAAATAACATCACCTTAAAAATATAACAAGTAAGAAAGGAGTGAGCTTCCTAGTTAGTTTTTATAATATTGGTAGCAGTCTGCAATGGATAGTATCATTTTAAATAGAACTTAATAA
>DATEIH010000207.1:0-5278 GCA_035279165.1 Candidatus Nitrosocosmicus sp.
ACTATATTTATTGCACCATCGTCTATTAGTTTGGTATTGTCTGTAGCATTCCTAAAGCCAATATATCCTAAATGATTATCTCCTCTGCTAATAATGTCACCTTTAGAGAATGGAAAATCAACTTTTTGATCTCCATCTGCATCGCATATAGGGACGATTTCGTTTTCTACATCTAATTCTTTATAATTTTGAGGTAGCGATGATGTTATAGGATACGGAAGAATCTGGTACCCATTTTGTCCAAGGGCCCAATCTCCATACTCATATGATGGATAAATTTGCATGAATGCCTTTGGTTCTAGATAATTGTCATTTGGACTGTAGAGGTTGTAAAAATCGGTTACCTCTTGTTCTATTGCATTTCCATAAGCAATTGTTTTTCCAGTCCAGAGGTTTGTCCAATCAATAGTGATATCAGAAATATTTTTTGATACCTCTTCATTATCCACAGCAGCTCCTAATAGGTGAACTGAAGTTAAAGTATAATTATTATTGTTCCAAATATCATTTTTGTGTAAACTTTCAAGACCACTAAGAATTATTCTCGCTCCTAAAGAATGAGTAATAAGCCTAATTTTGCTCTCTTTGTTTTCATGATTGCATTTGTCTGCATAATCAATAATAAACTGTGCAAGTTTGGGGCCATTATCTTTGGCGATACTTTTCGCATGATTCCATCCTGAAAGACCGAAATCAGACAATGAACTTGTGGTATTTGAATCCCAGCTAAAACTAATTAAAGGTATGCTATAGTTATTAGCTTGCAAAGACATCAGAGTTCTTTCGTATCTTTCTTTAGCCATTGATTCATCAAGTCCCCACCCATGAATAAACATGGCAATTTCAGGAGGACAGTTAGGAATGTTTGTGGCATCATAATCTGTAGAATCATGTCCTTGAACTAATTGACCTGTATTAAGATCATAATGTCCTCTTGTAGATACTAAGGGATATGAATTCGTTTGTCCCAAAGCTAAAGATGATGTATATGATACAATAATTGAAGTTACAAGAATAAAAATTATGAACATTACAAATCTAAAATTTATGTTTTTTCTCATGATTAGTCTTATATGAAGATATTTAAATATTGATTGTAATTGGGAATAAATGGAGAATATAATAGATAAAAGAAAAATTCTTGCTAGAATATTACGAGCGTCACTAGCTTTAGAGTATGCCTTTTCTTTATAATTCTAGATCTATTCTGCTAATTAAAGTCAGAATCCACTTGATATCTGGATCTTAACTTTTGGAGTATATTTTTTGTCTAGGTGTTTTATTATCTCATATTTCGTTTTAGTTTTAATATCAAAAAGATCCTAGAATCAAGAAAGATTCTTCTTCGATCTATTCATTTACAACTTGTGTTTTCAATTTCTCTTTACTTTATAGTGGAGCAAAACTGTTCCAGAATCAAACGTTGTTGATTCAACAAGGGACAATTTACGAATCTCTTTTAAGTCCTTAAATATAGTCTTTCCATTTCCAATTGCAACAGGATTGACAAACAAATAATATTCGTCTATCAAGTTCTCTTTAATCAAGGACGAATCAAATGAGGCGCCACCATAAACTATGATGTCGCCGCCATCACCAACGCCACCTTCTTGGCTCTTTAATTTTGTAATTTCTTCCTTTAGATCGCCTGTTGCAATTTCAGTATTTGGCCATTCTGATTTGTTGAGTGTCTTTGTAAAAACAATTTTTGGTGTTTCTATCATCTTTTTGGCGATTGTATATTCCGGGTCTTGAGGCTTGTTAATAACATTAGACCAGTAGGAAATAAATTCATTAGTCATTTTTCTTCCCAAAAGAATTGTATCAACTGGCTCATGTAATCTGTTTACATAATCTTTGAGTTTTTCATCCCAATTCCAGACCATCCAGTCCATTTCATTATTTGGTCCCGCTATGCAACCATCTAAGGACATTTGTATCTGTAGTTTTAATTTTCTCATTTCCTTTTTGTTATCATCCATTTGTTCTCTCTTCCTCCTCCTCCTCCCATTAATCTAAGGATCCTACGTTGTCCTTTCTCCGATTAATTTGATTGATTTAAAACGACATTCATGAAAATTAAGATTAATCATTGGTAATAGGACATACGTATGCTTAATAAATATACAAGGGATCAAAAGTATAGTATATTAGAATTATATGATGTTCCTTGATTTACTTATGTTACTGGTGCATTTTGCTTTTTGATTTCGCTTTATATGATTAAATTTCATTTTTCTAAAATTCCTTAATTTAAAATCATATACTAGACATATCGAACTATCAAATACGTCATTTCCTTGCCTACTATCCTTTTTAATTCATTTCAGCAACTTGTAAGAAGTAAAAATAGCTAGTTCTCATTCAAAAACCGATGATATTATGTGATTATTTAACATATGCATGGTCCACCATATTGTGATGATAATGGACGATTTAAAAGCATTAATGATTTCTTTAGCAATATATGACGATTACTCCACTATTAGGACCCCGCGGTAAAATTCCTATTTTAATTCGAGATGAT
The DNA here is from genome assembly GCA_035279165.1 of Candidatus Nitrosocosmicus sp. Taxonomy (GTDB): domain Archaea; phylum Thermoproteota; class Nitrososphaeria; order Nitrososphaerales; family Nitrososphaeraceae; genus Nitrosocosmicus. The sequence goes on from DATEIH010000207.1 coordinate 2,528, forward strand.
GATACTAATTTTTTTACGAAAGGCAATATGCTTGAATCAATATATTCTAACGCATGGGATAATCAATTCAAAGTAAGTCTATCTGTGATACCTTATCAAAAGACAATTAATGATGTTTGTGTTCCGCCTGATTTCAGGAACATTTCAGAACATCATTCTATTGAGAACAATGAAGAATTATGCAAATTTTTAAAAGAAAAGATCAGACACAATAAGATTGAGATTATTCAACATGGTGTAACTCATGATTTAATTGATAGTCGAGGAGAGTTTAGTCAGCAGATTGATGGAAAGAGTAAAGATATAAACAGAACTATAAAAGATACATTTACTCATTATTACAAGCTACTAAATACTGATGGTAATGAAAATAACAGCAAGTTAGGCTTTGAATCCTACGTAAATATTGGAAGGGATATAATAAGAAAATCCCTAGATATTAATCCAGTTTTGTTTGTTCCTCCATTTGATGACTTTTCTAAACACAATTTAAATCTCCTACCAAGTCTTGACATGATTCCTATCTATGGACAATCAAATTACCATAAGTTTTTTAGATCACCTTATATTCCCAATTATTTCAAAAAATATTTTGCAAGTAAACTTTTAAAAAAATTTGCCAACGTGGGATTTATTATTCCCTTTATCATGTCTAATGTAGATTACTCTAATAACAAACATAATCAGGGAATAATGCTATATATTCCTAGAAGGCTAAAAATAAATCCTATATCAAATTCCAATAAAAATGCAGAAAAAGAACAAGAATCTTCACAAACATTTGTAAAATGGATATCCAATACCATCACTTATTCCATGGCTCAAAGGACACCTCTAGGTATTCTAAATCACTATCATCATTATTTTTATGATTGGAATTATGATTCTATTACTAGAAAAAACTTATTTGATCAGTGGAATAAAATTTTACATCTACTCAATAAAATTCCCTTTTCATGGAAGACAACTTTCTTTGATTTATATCAACGAATAAGAAAGATAAAAAAAATTAATATTGCAATTACAGGTCAAAAGATAACGATAAAATCAGGCGATGAGTTGATTGAAGAAATCTCTTTTAAAGTAGACAAGATACTACAGTTAGTAAAAGCCGATATAGTTTATGACGAGCAGGATAAGACAATAATTACCATTGATCAATTAAAGCCTAATTCCATGAGTGTTTTATATATCAAATAATGGACAAAATGAGTGTACAGTATGTTGCAACAAGTGCTCCGTTTAATTGGGAAAATTAATAACTCAAAACTACAAAATGTATCAGATCAGCTGTATCTTATATGGTCAATAATAAAAACGAGTAGAACTCTAGTCAATTTCTAAATTTCTTATCTTTGCATGAATACATCCGCGGAGATGCGATTCAAGGTTGAATAGAATCTAAAATTAATTGGACCTGAGCGTTTGGAGGCTCAAATTCCTGTGAATTATTACATCATTACTAGGTAACATAATAGTGAGCTTTGAGTACTTGGGGATTAAGTTCCCTATAGTAAAGGGATTATGTAACTTTTGTTCTAATCATATCTGAAGAATAAACTATTCACAAGGATTAGTATGTACACCAACATGTTTAATAACAAAATCCTAGTTTAGAAGTATTAAAGGTATCAATATCTTACGGCGCCGTCAACCTTCAGATATATGGTTTCCAAGTCTCATGTTTTTGTGCCTACGGTCTTTGGAACAAGTAGTTGCGAATCTATTGTTTATGACTATAGATACTTATCACATGAATGTAGCCTTTAATACTATTTCCCTAGGATATCTGTTAAAGATATGGTAACTAAAGTTAATAAATAATATACTTAATTCTCTGTAGAATAATAAAATAATCACAGAATTGGTTCTCCAATAATGTATCATCTTTTTTGATAATTATGATACAAAATATGCTTTGTATTATCCAAATACTCTGTGTATTCAATAATATAAGTAGATTCTTTCGTCTGGAAAACTAGTAGAACTCGTAATAAGGTAACTTACCCTTAGTATTCAGATACTCTCTTAAGTAATCCTTTTATTCATTTGCTTCCAGAAATACAGGATGCCAATAAAAATGAACAAGAAAGGTGGAGGAACGAAAAAGAGATCATTTGATGAAGGTGTCTCGGATCTAAAAAAACAAGGTAAGTCAGAAGAATCTGCACGAAAGATAATGGGATCTATAAAGAAAAAGCAAGAGGGTAGTAGTGGATCAACTACAAAGAAGAAGAAGAAGAAGAAAAGTTAAAAACGATAATTCTAAAACAAAGGGAATACGGCAAATCGGTCCCGGATATTTTAAATTATGAATGCTTGTCAATTATCAGTCCTGATGACATCGTAGGGGTATCTCTACAAGTCTATTCTCATGAATAGAAACGGTATAGATAACTAAGATCAAAGAAATTCATCTTATGCTATAGCATTTGATACTCCGAGTATTAGATCAAATCTTGCGGCCGGTAATCAACTAGAATGAAACATAATCTGTAATGGAAGTTTAACTTAATCTCTAATTGAATAATACGTGTGGGATGCGCTTCAAGGTCGAATAGAATTTTTGCTTATGATGACTAAATCATTTAAAAATAATTACACATATAAAATGAAATAAGTTTTTGAATACAAAGCATCTTCTCTCATCAAATTTATAGGGAAGTTTTCAAATGATTCAATTAATTAACTATACCACTTGAACTCTATGAATAGTAATAAAGCCGTTATCGCCTATCATTTGTTTTAACG
>DATEIH010000208.1:0-5208 GCA_035279165.1 Candidatus Nitrosocosmicus sp.
TCTTGCAATCTTCAAATGCATGTGGACATCTATCTATAAACCTACAACCCTCTCCTATTTCGATCAAATTAGGAGGATCACCTCTAATGAATTTGATTGATTTCTCTGAGGATCTTATGTGGGGTATTGATTGGATGAGGGATTGAGTATATGGGTGCAAAGGCTATTCCAACACTGTTTTGATATCGGATATTTCAACAGCCTGACCTGCATACATAATGATCACTCTGTCTACCAGATTTGGAATCAGAGACATATCGTGAGTTATAACTATTATTTTCATATTTTTTTCCTCTATTAATTTTCTTAGTAATTGTAAAACTTGGGACTGAATCACTACATCCAAAGCTGTTGTTGGTTCATCTGCAATCAGAATTCTTGGTCCAAGCAATAGTGCATTAGCTATTACTATACGTTGCTTCATTCCTCCGCTCAATTCGTGCGGATATTTTTTACAAACATCGTCGGGATTTAATCCTACATCAGTAAGAGCAGATTTTATAATCGAAATGCACTCTTTACTAGAAATTTTTTTCCTATGGGATTTCAAAATTTCTATCATTTGATTTTCTATGGTAAACACTGGATCAAGACTATTCATAGAACCTTGGAACACCATCGATATTTTCTTCCACCTGTATTTCTCATTGAATTCAACTTCTGGGATATTCAGAATATCTTGGTCTTCAAAGATGAAGTTTCCAGACACAACGGCTCCGTTTACAGCCAATGATCTCAACAAGCCATAACCGAGTGAACTCTTCCCGGATCCGGATTCCCCTATAATACCAATACCTTGTGCATCATTCATACTGAACGAAATTTTATCAACGGCCTTCAAACTCCCTGATCTTGTTTCATAAGCTACAGAAAGATTATTGACTTCAATAGCATCGTTTCCCTTTTTGTCAGGATTGTTTCTATCATATCCGTTTCTTTCTTTCAATTCAAATTACTCCTTTTATGATTTAGTGAAATTAGGTTCTTTTTTATTTATCATGAGGTCACTTCCCACATCGCTTTATAATATTTTTTGCATAAAATCGGTCATCAATATAATTGTGTTAAACAATTTTATTTGTGATCTGATTAATTAAATATGGTTTCGGGACTATGACCGAATTAGTTATAACTTGTGTCAAAAAAAACGAACAAGGGATCGTACTGCAAGTAGGAATTGATGGAGATATTATTGATGTCAAGACTATTGCCGAAAAAATATGGTCCCGAGAGAACACTTATTTTACAATAGCAAATGGCATGAGGGTAAGAGTATTTGCACTTAGACATCCTTTAACTAATGAACCCTATCTTTCTACCACCACTAACTTGAAATTGCCCAATAATATTAAATACTTGCCTAAATGCCACTGACTACTGGTCTGATCTTCTACTCTAAGTCATTATGGTCCATTCCAAAATTTTGGCCCAGTTTGAATTGGCAGTTTGCCTAAATTTTCTATCCTGGTGATAAAAATAAAAAAATTCACATGTTTCAAGGTTTCTATAATATGGATGGACCCCACAAAAATCAAAGATATTTAAGTGTATTCCTTTACTAGGTATAAAGTGGCAATGAAAACCCCTATTTGTACTTTTGATGCTAAAACAGGTATTTTATGTAACTTATGTGAAAGCAAACTCGAATCGGGCCTGATCACTCAATCAGACGTAGAGAGTTCCATTATACTTACGAGGCTAGCTCAAAAAAATTCAACAATAAATAAAATGACGTTAGTTTCAGCAAAAGAAATTGAGAATGAACATATATTAATGCTCAAGAGTTCGGATGTTAGGCTGATCCGCTCAAACAATGAGCTTAGTGATATTATAAAGAATGCATTCCAGAAAGACATTTGGATAATTGAATCTGATTCTAATGATCGAAGATTCTTAGACAATTTATTTCATCCGGCCAAGCTAGAAAGCGTTAATTTTGTTTGGTTACCTGATGGGAGTAAGTTAACAAGAGTTGTACTAGCAAAGAATTCTAAAAGAATCGATGAAGAAAGGTTAGAAACTATAAAAAAGATATCGATGGCAGTCAGGCAAATTGATCTCATAGTTGAATCTGTTTGATAATATTAATTGGAATCCGATTCTGAACAAGTAGTTTATTAAAAGGAGTTATTGATTTCATTAAGTATGGGTAGTGCCTCTCGGAACGAATCAAATAACAATGCGAGAACACATTTTGCTTCTGAATTGCTAGGATTACAAACAGGTTCAGAAGTTAGAGTTGCAGGGTGGATTGAAGATTTTCGGGACATAGGTAAACTTGGATTCATATTACTTAGAGATGTAACCGGTTTGGTTCAAGCTGTTTTGGTAGGGGAGAATTTGCAAAAAGCTAAATCTATTCCTAGACAGAGTAATATTTTGATAATAGGGAAATTGCAAAATACCAAATCTAAAAATTTTCCATTCGAAATTAAAGTCGAGGACATTTTTGTGTTCTCAACCGCTTCTCTTTCTCTCCCTGTTGATCCAACAGGCAGGGTTGAATCTAATTTGGATACCAGGTTGGACAGTAGAGCATTAGATTTGAGAAATCCACGAATATCTAACATCTTTATCACTCGTTCTGCTATTTTGAGAATAATTCGCGATTTTTTCTCTGAAAACAAGTTCTATGAGGTTAACACTCCAAAAATCATAGGGAGTGCAAGCGAAGGCGGATCAAACCTTTTTTCATTTGATTATTTCAAACGTAAGGGATTCTTAGCTCAAAGCCCCCAGTTATACAAGGAACAACTAGTCCTAGCTTTGGATCGTGTATTTGAAATCGCCCCGTTTTTTAGGGCTGAAAATTCTCATACTCTCCGACATCTTAATGAATTTGTGAGTGTTGATTTAGAAGCTGCATACCTTGATTATTATGACATTATGAGTCTTGTTGAACTCTTGATAAAGAAAATACTCATGCACTTGAGGGAATCTACTATTATAGACAGTGAGAACCCTCTCATTAGAGGAAACATTTTAAACGATTTAATTTCAAATCCATTTCCAAAATTAAGTTACGAAAAATGTTTAGATGAATTAACTAGTCTTGGAGAAAAAGTTACCTTTGGGGATGACCTATCTGATTCTTCTTTAAGAAAGTTAGGGGAAAAATATGACAAGTTTTATTTCATCGTTGATTGGCCACTGAGTTTAAAGCCTTTTTATATTCATGAGAAGGAATCACAACCAACTCTGTCAAAATCTTTTGATTTGCAGTTTGGACATCTCGAGCTAGTATCTGGGGGGACTAGGCAACATGATGTTTCAAAACTGAAAAGTCGCCTAATAGAACAGGGGTTATCACCTGAAAACTTTAAAGATCATCTGAGAGTTTTTGAATGGGGAATGCCACCTCACTCAGGCTGCGGGCTTGGATTTGACAGATTAATGATGGTGTTGCTAGGTCTAAATAATATTAGAGAGACAGTATTATACCCTAGAGATACTTCCAGAATTAGTCCTTGACCACGACTACCTTGATTTCTTCAATACCATCAATACTTCCTTTTGATGAATCACTGAAAACAAAACATCTCATCTCATCAGTTATTGTGGATTTGATTAACCATGGTATTGGATTTATTTCCATAAAAGTCTTGTCAGTTTCTGATGGAAATGGTTTGGCAGGGTGCGAATGAAATATGCCAATGACTGAAATATTTAACAATTCAGCATATTTGTAAATTTGCAATAGTTCATTTTCATCCATAGTGAAACTGACCTCCGATGCATCTCTATTATTCATTGGAATTACCTCTTTGATCTCATAGACGTTTTCCTTTTTCGTCCCCAATAGTAGTGCGCAAGACTCATGCTTGTTACCCGTATTTACAATATGATCAATTGTTAATAGGTGACCAACACTGATCACTATTTCTTGATGATTCATTTCACAATCAGTTAATTTCTATTTAAATAGGAACGTGTTTTTAAGAAATAAAATAAAGAAACTATTAATTATACCATATTCACCTTTTAATATATTTATGACAGACTGGGACTTGCTCTTACCAGGCGCTGGTTTAACAGCTGTTGGTGCTATTGGAGTAGCCATAGCTCTTTCTGGAATCGCTAAAACCTTTATGGACGGGATGCACGCGGTTTCAATCTTATGCATGTTCTTTGGGTTAATTTTCTTGACAGCTGGGCTTTTTAAAGATGGTTTTCCTACATCAAAAAAATCCAAAACTGCAGTGGCCATTATATTGATTCTGTTTGTAACTGCTGGAATCATCGGGGCTGTACAAATAAGTACCAAAGTTCCATCAATATTTTCGTATATCGCCATTATTGCTACTATAAGTATTCCTTCACTAATAATAATAATCGCTTCATACAAGAAGAATGCTCATCTGGTGAAAATTTCAATAGCATGTGTAGTGGTTATGATCATAGGATCAGGATTTATAGTATCTAATGCATGGATGTCATCACCTGCAACTGCAACGTCAGAAGATGAAAAAACAGGTGGTGATTCGCAAAACTCTACAATCCCCAAAGTTGTTAATACTACTATTGTTCCCGCCACTATCCCAGCAGGCGCATCAGGACAAGGAAATCCTTCTTATGAACCAGCAATAATAGAGGCCAAAAAGGGTGAAGCCATAGAGTGGACTAATTTAGACAACGTTCCGCATACGGTGACTAGTTTTGCTGATGACGGAAAATCATTTGATTCATCTCTGATAATGACTCAAAAGAAATACGTGTTAGATACATCCACTCTTACAGAATCAAAGTATGACTACTTTTGTACATTACACCCTTTTATGAAAGGCTCATTTACATTAAGTTAGTCATATTACACCCCAAATGGTGCTTAAATTTGTCGTGAAGGGTTATGTGAGCTGATCTAGGATTTTGAAAATATTTTTTTGATCGAAGAGAAAATATCTCCGCTGTTATTTGGATCATTTCCCTCATAACATTGAGGACAAACAGCTCGTAAGTTTTCTGGTCTGTTATCCTTCTTTGACCCATTTATATAAATAAAATGGGGTTGATTTGTTCCTGATAATTTCCTTGAACATTCCTGACACCTATTTTTTGATCTTTCAAGTACACTTTGCTTTATGGCAAGGGTTAATTCTTTGTACTTGTCCTTTTTCTTACTATTACTACCTGATGCATTTCCAAAGAAAGACAATATATCTATCTTCTATAGTTATCTTACATAAATTCCTTCTTTAGTGTTCTAGATTA
>DATEIH010000209.1:0-4217 GCA_035279165.1 Candidatus Nitrosocosmicus sp.
CTCCTGTAGCTCGTGATAACTTGGTCATGTCACTCTCTTTCACACGTCTAACCGTCAAAACATTAGCTTTTGCGAGATAGTGTTGTGCAATGTCATCTAATCCTTTTTGACATATTACTACATTAGCACCAGATCCAGTAACTTTTTCAACCATGGTCTTTAACATGGTATTTTCTTCATCAAGGAATCTCTTCATTTGCTCCGGTGACGTAATGTTTAATTTTGCGTCAAATTCAGTTTTTTCTATTTCCAAGGCAGAATTAATCAATGCTATCTTTGCTTTTTCTACTCTTTTGGGCATTCCTCCATGAACTATCTCCTTATCCAAAACGATTCCTTTTATTAATTTGGTATCCTTAATGGAACCACCAGATTTCTTCTCAACCTTGATGTCATCCAAATCGACCTTTGTAGATCCATTTCGAGACTCAGAAACTTGTTGAGCGGCTGTTACGACAATATTGGCCAAGTCATCTGATTCCTTTGAAACTAGTTTAGTTTGCATCGATGTCTTGGCTATTTTTACTAATTGTTCCTTCTCGTTATTTGTTACTTTAATGGCGATATTGTTCAAAAGTTCTATTGACTTGACAGCACATTTTCTATACCCATCTACAATAACAGTTGGGTGAACATTCTTTGTAATTAACTCCTCTGCTTTTTCAATCAAAGAGCCTGCTAGAACAACTACAGAAGTAGTGCCATCTCCTACCTCATTATCTGTTGCCTTGCTGATTTCTACCATCATTTTGGCAGCAGGATGTTGAACATCAATTTCTTTCAGTATAGTTGCACCATCGTTAGTAATGGTGACATCACCCAAAGAATCCACAAGCATTTTATCCATGCCTCTAGGGCCTAAACTAGTTCGTACTATTTCTGCGACTGTTTTTGCTGCGTTTATATTATTTTTCTGTGCCTCTCTTCCTTTAGTCTCACTTGCGCCTTCTTTTAATATCAAAACTGGCATTCCGCCTGCTGATCCTGTTTGAATTGACATATTTCCATCATTCACCTTAAAATTATAGTTTACACTGCAGTCATTGGTATATTTTAAACTTACTTATAGAAAATTAATTTATATAAAAAAATTAAAAAAACTAGGATAGTAAAGAATCGTATTTGCCAGAAGAAATATCTTGATATATCTCATTTGCCACCTTATCTTCCACTTTTATGCCCAAGCTTAGACAGGTGCCTATTATTTCCTTTGAAGAAGATTTTATAGTTTGTGCGTATGAAACATCTAGTTTCATTTTTGATATTTTGACTATGCCTTCCATCGAGATATTTCCTACAAAATTAGTGCCAGCAGTTCCAGACCCTTTGGCAACCCCAGATTCCTTAAAAATAAGGGCAGCCGTAGGAGGTATACCTACTTCAACTGTGAATTGTTTGGTCTCAGCATCGACTTCCACTTTGACTGGAACCTTCATTCCGGGAAAATCTTTAGTTTTTTCGTTAATAGTGTTAACAACCTGTAAAATGTTAATTCCAAGTGGTCCAAGAGCAGGTCCTAAAGGTGGCCCCGCGCTAGCTTCACCCCCACTTACTAATGCATTCACAACTTTTTTTTCACTCATAAGATATTACAATCAGCCTAATGTAAAAACCACTTATAATTCTATAAAGATTTTTTTAAATAATTAGCATCGACAGTTACAGGTATTTGATATGGAGAGTCAAGTAATACTACTGTGGCTTCCTGTTTTTCATAATCAACTCTTGTTATCTTGGCTTTCATGGATTTGAACGGTCCCGCAATAATCTCTACTGTGTCATCGATAATTAGTTCTGTAACTACTGGTTTCTTAATGAGATAACCCTCAAGATCCTTAAATGGAAGTTCACCTCTTATTTGACCCCTTATATGTCGGATTCCATGCAAAGCTTCATAAGCGATATTTGAGTCTATTGCTTCAACGATAACATAGCCCTTAAAATTTTCCAAAAATAGAACTGAATATATACCCTCTATTTTCTTTGAGTTTAATCTAGTTTGCAGCATGGATGCAATCATACTTTCTTGACCACCAGCCACCCTAACTACAAAAAATTTTGAATCATCGTCGTCTTCAGTTGACAACAGTGCAGCATCCCTATTTTGATTATCAGAATCATTTGATTCCTTCTCACTGGCATTTCTAGATTCTTTAGCAGCTAAATTATCATCTTTTAGTCTCTTTGTATTGCTATTATTAGTCGACTTGGTCTTGATGAATTTTTTTTTATACTGACTATTATCAAGATCATTGTCTGTATCAATTTTATCGGAATTATCATTATCATTATCATTATCATTAGAATATTTGTCATCATTGAAGTCTATCAAATCCAAATCCAAATCATCATCGTCTTTGCGGAGGTTTTTTGGCATATTTATAGAACCATTAAACGTATTTGCTTTGGAATTTATAAGTCTATAACATTTGCTTCAGATTTCCATTTGAGCGCTCGTTATTGGGGAATAAGAAATAAATCTAAATCAAAATCTATAGTTCTCCTTGAGATGTAAGTTTACAATCATAACTTCTTCCAAAGATATTGCCAGTTCTACCATGCTAAATTATTTAGAAAATGAGGCAGGATTTGAAAACTCCTTTTATTTCGATGATCATACCAAACTTGGCATTGACAAGAATCAAGACGTTAGGAGTTCTGAATCCAAGATTAAATTTCTTGAATGCAAAAAATATAACAATTTGAATTTAGTTGTAACAGACGAAGAATTAATTCACTTTAGGAACATAGACAAAGTTGAATTTCCTAATAATGTATTAATTTTCCTATCTAAACATGCATCAAAGAGTAAAATACCAGCATTGACATCTCACTTTACAGGAAATTTTTCAACAGACAAGTCGCTAGGTGGGAGGGAGTTAGAGATAGGGATAGCATACCCTAGTTTTCAAAAGGAGTACATGAAAAATTTGTTTTTAATGAAAACCAGCTTAATCAAATATGATCTTACAATTGAATCCTCTCATCACGGACCAACTTCATCCTCAAATCCAATATTGTTTATTGAGATAGGATCATCTGAAGAGGAATGGCAGAACAAAGAAACAGCCAAGATGGTTTGTGAGTGCTTGATACAATCGATACAAAATGTAAATAAAAAAGCCAATACTGAGGAATTAGAAATTGCTATAGGATTGGGCGGTAACCATTATCCACAAAAATTTAACAACCTAATTCTGACTTCTAATGTCGCTTTCGCGGCTATTGCCAGTAAACATAATTTGAGATTCATTAATAGTGGAATGTTAAGTCAAATGCTAGAAAAAAGTATTGAGAAGGTAACCAGCATTTATATTGACAAGAAAGGAATGGGTAGTGAAAAAAATAGAATATTATCTCTCCTAAGAACACAAGAATTGGATCCAAAGTATGTTTGATCTTTGAATATTTTTTTATATCCTTGTATGAGAATTATATAGCGATTATTGAATCAAATTATATTATAAGACAATCCAAATCGGCTACCGTAAGGTAGAAATCAATAACTAACTTCAATGCTCCATCAAATCTCCTAAACTTAGATTAACACATCTTGCAAATAATAAACCAGATAGTAAATGAAGAAGGACAAGCCCCTTATTGATTCAAGTCATAAAAAACCTTCAATTGTTGTAACCTCAGTATTAAAAAACCAAAACGAAGTACTGGTTTTACGGAGAAGTATGAAAGTTAAGACAATGCAAGATAAATGGGCAGGAGTGAGTGGATATCTCGAAAAAAACGAGGATTTACTCTCAAGAGCATTGATAGAAATCTATGAGGAAACGCAAATAAATAAAGATGAATTAATACTTAGAAAAATATTCGATCAAATAAATGTTCAAATTCATAACGAACTGACGATAATCATTCAACCATTCTGCTTTTTTTCGAACACCAGGAAAGTATTGTTAGATTGGGAACATTCAGACTACCATTGGATCAATCATAAGGAAATAAATAATTTTGAGTTCGTTCCTAGGTTTAAACATATAATCTGCAGATGTTTTGAGGAAACATGATCATATAAACCTTCAAAAAGTTAGAATTGTTGGAATTGAAAAAAAGACCATAAAATCTATTTTAGTGGGTTTTTGTTATTTTTACCAACTCTCTTAGGTGAGATAAGGAACGTACTTGAGCACCATTCACTTTTTTGTACAATGCCCAAAATTGTTCATTCGTTATATCTTTTCTCTCCTTTAAGATCTTTAAAT
>DATEIH010000210.1:0-2165 GCA_035279165.1 Candidatus Nitrosocosmicus sp.
TGATTCTTATTTATTGATGAATATATTTTGTTAATTGCTTGAAAATTTCTTTGTTGTTAACTTTCATGCTTGTTATTTCCTTTTTAAGAGTGACTTTAAATTGTAATATCTTTCTTTTATCTGATCCATAGATAGTGCCTTTTCTATTTCTTTTGTATAGGGCTGTCCACGTTCAAATGATTTTGCAATTTTATTTGGAAAATCCGTATTTATTTTTGGCGGTAACGGTAGTTCAAAGGGATCTATATATGCTTCTATAATAGTTGGTAGTTTGTCATCTATTTCTTCTTTCATTGCTGTTTTAAATATGGGATTTACTTCTTCGGTCTTTTTTATTGTAAACCCCTTTCCCCCACACGCCTCAGCAAATTTTGCATAATCTATAGGTGTAAATTCTACTGCATATTCTGGATTGCCTAAAAATGCCATTTGTTCCCATCTAATCATACCTAATAGATTATTCTTTAAAACTATGACTTTAATTGGTAATTTGTATTGTACTGCAGTAGCAAATTCTCCCATAAGCATAGTTAGCCCTCCATCTCCTACAAAAGCAACTGATTGTCTATCCTGATATGCAATCTTTGCGGCTATTGCATAAGGTAATCCGCATGCCATTGTTGCCAATGTGCCAGAAACTGAAAATTTCATTCCAGGTTTCATCTTCAAAAAACGTGCTGCCCATACTGTATTATTTCCGCTATCTACAGATACAATTGCATTATCTTCTAATTCTTCTGAAACTGCATTAGCAATAACCTGTGGTTTAATTGGATTGTCGGATCGGTTGCTTTGCTCATTTAATATTTCATTCCATTTTTTCATAGAGTTTTGCATTGATTGCAAAAATTCTACTCTTGTATGAAAAATATCTTCCTTTTTATAATTTTCTTTACTCCTATCAGAATGATTTTCGCTATTTATATTGTTCAATAAAGGAAGTAATTCTGATAACACTATTTTTGAATCTCCAACTAGGCCTATTTCAATAGGATATCTTAATCCTATCTTTTCTGGTTTAGCATCAATTTGAATTCCTGTTGCTTGTCCTGGTTTTGGAAGATATTCCATATATGGAAATGATGTTCCAATCATTAACAAAGTATCAGCTTCTTTCATTGCATCGCTAGAAGGATCTGTTCCAAGCATCCCTATTCCACCTAAGCTCAATGGATGATCATCAGGAGCAACAGCTTTACCAAGTAATGATTTGATTATTGGGGCATTAAGTTTTTCTGCAACTGATATAACTTCTTGTGAAGCATGTAATGCTCCTTGTCCTACTAACATAACAATTTTGTTTCCTTTATTGAGTGCATTTGCTGCTTTTTCTATTAATCGTTTGTCAGGTAATGCAAATGAATCAAAAATATCTGAAGTATGTCCTGGTATCTTGTGTCTTGAATAGTTTCCCTTTAGTTTTTTTTCCTGTACATCTATGGGTATATTAATATGACTAACACCCTTTCTTGAAAGAGCAGTCCTGCAAGCAAGATCTACTGCCATCTCTGCTTGTTCAGGAACATTTATCATTGTATTATAAGAAGCAACATCAGAGAAAAGTTGTAAAAGTTTTATATCTTGTAAAAAACCTGAATTCATTATATCAGAAAAAGTACTACCAGTAATAGCAACAACTGGAACATTGTCTGCTTTTGCATCATATAATCCATTTAAAAGATGAATTGCTCCAGGCCCTGAAGTAGAAACACACACTCCTATCTTTCCTGTATACTTTGCATATGCGCAGGCCATTAAAGAAGCTGATTCTTCATGTCTAACAAGGACAAATTTAATTTTATTTTGTCTTATTCTTAAGGCTTCTATAAATCCATTAATTCCATCTCCTGGAAGCCCAAAAACTACATCTATATTCCAATCAATTAATGCTTCCGCTATGATATCGCTTGTTTTAAGGTTTTTGTATTCATCATCCTCCATAACTAATAATAAATGTTAAAACTTAAATATACGAAAGAGAGAGAATGTGTGTGTTTTGAGTTAGCAACTCACCACAGTAAAATAAACAATTAAGAAAATTATATGACATGAATTTGGTTATAATAGATGATTTATACAATTACTGAAATTTTTTCAATTTACTTAGTAATTGATGTTTAACTTAACAGAGCTACACAAAAAAATGAAATCAAAATATTAAATCG
>DATEIH010000211.1:0-2162 GCA_035279165.1 Candidatus Nitrosocosmicus sp.
CATTCCTTCACTTTTTTTATATCTTTGCTAATAGAGTTTATCCATGGACAAGATAATAACAAAAATTCCGAAACTCAAAAATCGACAAATGAAAGCATATGATTATGAATTGACGAAAAATTTGAATGATGATAACATATCCTTACCTATTGAAATGAATTATGATGTTTCAAATATGCTGCACAGTAGTAACGATTCTAAAAGAACAATGGAATCTGAGAAACTAAATTATGTGAATACACAGCAGGAGAAGTCAGCACAAAAAGATGTGATCAATATTAATAAACCTTTGCTTATAGAGAATTACGCTGAAGTCCTCATACAAAAATTACTCACTCAAAAACTGAGACGTTTGAAAAGTAATGATGCTGATTTACCATATTATTATCACGGTAGCATATAGGATCATATCAATCACATAAGTTAAGGGATGGAGTAACGAAAATGAATATTACAATGATTGATTCTCAATTAATATGTGAGGCAAAAATTTGTGGCTGTAGTGGTAATAAGAGGTTAGTATATAGCTTTTCGGAACCAGTGCATGGATTATGTATTGATAGAAAACAATTAATATTTACACAAATCCAAGCCTGTAGAAACCTGCTAAGATATACCACAGAAGAATCTGAAGTGTTTATGGTTGGGAAGGAGATAGATGAATTAAGTGCACTTTGCTAAATTCATTATCTAAAACGGTCTTCCCTAATTTCTCAAGACTCGATTTAAGTGCAATATTTATTTTATATTTTGTATTGCTGTCTGCTTTGCTGATATTTTTTTTATTTAAAATTCGAGATCGATTCAACATTAAATAGATAATTTAACAACATAGGACATCAGCGAATCTCGTAATCATATATTTAAATTGAGGAGTTGATAATATTTTCAAACCTTGCATCTGGAATGAGAGTTTGAAAATTTTTCGTAAATTATAAACTTATAGATTTGCAGATTAAAATTTAGTAAGATCTTAAACATCACAGCTTTATTAAAAAATTTATGAAATAAGTGTCATTGAATAATGGATAATCGAATATATTATGATTTGCTCTATATTTTAAATGCGAACATTCTTGCGCCTAGAAGAATTAGTCTAAATAAGTTAAAGTACTTGTGGTCAGGGAGGTCTTATTGCACACATACAAATCTAAAATTCCTCTTAATTAAAGATAATAATAAATCATTCACACATTCCGAATTTTTATATTTGTAAATGGTAATAGCAAATATATTTGTCTTATAGAAAACTTTTTGTATTCTCATTCTTGTCGACTGTGGTCTGCCTATCCTTTTTTGCTTCCTCTAGTATTTTTCAAAAGCATTCACAGTTGGCGTATAGTCAGCATGAGCACGACTTGCAGTCAAATGATTCTCGTTATACCTCTAAAAATGATATGTCAAATACACTCTTGGAACAGTTTAGGAAAATAGTTCTTGACCAAGGTTTATCTAAAGATGATTCTAAAAAAAATAGCTCAATATTTGGTTCTAATATTGCAGTCCCAATTGTAGTGGGTATTATAACTCCAAATGGGACACAGGTTTCTGGATATGGAAACATATCAAATTTCAACCCTACAAGAGTAGATGGAAATACTGTTTTTGATATAGCATCAATATCTAAAACATTTGTGGCTGTCATTTTAGCAGACATGGTAAATCAAGGGCTGGTTAACTTAAACGATACTATAGAAATGTATCTTCCTGTTGATAGTGTGACAGTCCCATCGTTTGATGGACATAAGATAACACTTGAGAGCCTGGCGACTCATACGTCAGGCCTGCCTGATTTTCCAGTGGGTTGGATTCGAAATCACAGTTACACTCCTCAACAAGTCTATGATTTTATCTCAAATACAAATTTGACAGGCATACCAGGTACAAAGTCAAGTTATTCTGACATAGGGATGGGTCTTTTGGGTCATATCTTGTCTCTAAAGTCCGGCGTTTCGTTTGATCAACTCGTAAGGGATAGAATTCTGAATGTTCTCGGAATGGACAGTACCGGAATGCGCATAAAAAGTTCAGAAATCTCTGTTCCTGATGATATCAAGTCTAGATTTGCTCAAGGTCATATAGCAGGAAAAGTGGTTAATTTAGAATTCATACCCGAT
This sequence comes from Candidatus Nitrosocosmicus sp., assembly GCA_035279165.1. Classification (GTDB taxonomy): domain Archaea; phylum Thermoproteota; class Nitrososphaeria; order Nitrososphaerales; family Nitrososphaeraceae; genus Nitrosocosmicus. Next base: position 2,118 of record DATEIH010000211.1, read on the forward strand.
ACAATACAGTCAGCCGGCGCCATGTATTCTACAGCTAACGACCTA
>DATEIH010000212.1:0-8268 GCA_035279165.1 Candidatus Nitrosocosmicus sp.
ATCAGAGAAAGAGGTAAATTATGTTAAAATACTTTTTTATTTATTAAAATACTGTATGCAAACCTCGTTGCAAATTGAAGGGTTGATCAAGGAGTTCATGGATGTGAGAAATACAACCTTGGAATTATTTTCTCCTCTGGATATTGAGGATGCCGTGATGCAGTCGAACGATTTTGGAAGCCCCCCTAATTGGCACATAGCACATGTAACCTGGTTTTTTCATAAGATATTAGAGAAATATTCCAAAAGCTATGACAGCTATGATGAGGATTTTAACCTCTCCTATTTGAACTCATATTATCAAAAATACGGCTCAATTCTCAAGAAAAGTGACAGAGGGAGATATCCAAGACCCACCGTCATGCAAACTATCAAGTATAGGAAAGAAATAGAGAAACTATTTGTAGACTTTGTAAAATTTAGAACCAACGACTCAAAAAACTATTCTGATGGATTAATTTTGGATATCTATACTGCAATTAATCACGAAAGACAACACCAGGAACTGATGATTTATGATTTTCAGTACTATTATAATCGATTTCTTGACGATTCTGATAACTATGTTCCAAGAAATGCCACTACAACATCTGTCGTGGAACCAGTTCCAAAGGAAATGATGACTATCGACGGTGGCATATATTTGATAGGATATAATGGTAAAGAGTTTTGTTACGATAATGAGCTTCCAGAAAACAAAGTGTATTTAAACAAATACAAGATTGATAATAAATTAGTCACAAACCACGAATTCCTGGAATTTATTGATGCAGGCGGATATCAAAATTATCGGTATTGGTTGGCAGATGGCTGGGAAATGGTGTTGTCTGAAAATTGGAACTCGCCGCTTTATTGGGTGTTTGACAAAGTTGATAACAAATGGAAAAAAAAGGATTTTCGCGGTACCTTGGAAATTAGAATGGATGAACCAGTCGTAAATTTGAGCTATTATGAAGCTGACGCTTTTTGTAAATGGGCCAAAAAGAGATTGCCAACTGAAGCCGAATGGGAAAAAGCTGCTTCATGGGATAACAAATCTAATTCAAAAACAATTTATCCTTGGGGTAATACTCCCATAACAAATGACCACGCCAATTTGCTAGATTCTTACATATGGCATCCTGCAGAAGCAGGCTGTTATCCAAAGGGCAAGAGCCACTACGGATGTTATCAAATGCTCGGGGATGTCTGGGAATGGACTTCGTCTGAATACGTGTTATATCCGGGTTTCCAATCGAGATTTGAGGAATACACTGACAAATGGGCCATTAACCAAAAGGTACTTCGTGGAGGAAGCTTTGCCACTCCGAAAGAGCAAATACGAAATAGCTACAGAAACTATTTCAAGCCTCATGATAGGATACTTTTTTCAGGTTTTAGATGTGCGGCTGACGCATGACTTTCCAATGGATATACTTGGATCATTTTGTCAATCTGAGATTTCTAGTTTTACTTTCTTTAAAATGGAAAAATCTTGGCCTTCTAGACCTATCATTAAAGAGTAGTTTCCTGAAGGTACATACTCGTTTCCGCGTAGTGTGAGATCTATCTTCCCTAAATGGGTTGTTTCATTATCCTTTAATTCCTGAGTTTTGATTTTGAGGATTTCAGGATCAAAGGAAAAATTCATATTCATTAGGCCTCCATTAGGAACAAATGTTCCTGCAATTATTGGCTTAAAATAGATCGTATCATTGTTGTTGAAAGCTGGTACCTTTTTTTGAAAGTCTAAACTTGGATAGCTCTTATTAACAGATATCTCTAGACTTTCTGTGCCATTGTTACTGTTACGCAAGCTCATTACTTTAGGATTAATGGAAAGAGATATGGGAATAACTTTATTCAAATCAACAAAACCTATCTTATTTTCTGATTGTTCTGTAAACCATACACGCGATCCAATTTCTGTAGATTTATTAGAGGACGATCCTGTTGATACATCAAATTGCAATATGTTAGAATAACCACATTGGATACTACGATTGTTTGGGTCACATACAGAATAATGAATATTTTGTGTTGGGATCCAATATTCTATCAAGGTGTCATTGTCTGGGACATATCTAGCAATTTTATTTCCGACATGCTCGTTAGTCCAAATCGAATTATCTTTGGTGGTCTTTATCCAATAGGGTAAGGTATTCTTATAAAGATCTATTGATTTGTTTGAAATGTCGTAGTAATCAATTCCAATAATTCTAGATGAAAGGGGTGATGTTACAACATGTTCAATATTCGGACTTGTTAAGTTATTCGAGTTGTCTGGAGGAGATATCATGTAAAAAGAGCTTGTAGCATGGTCTGTGATCCAAACTTTACCATGAGAATCCACTGCTATCCCTGTTGGGGATTTAATAGTCGTGGGTAATTCGAAAATATCGAATTTATTATCCTTTATGCTGTACTTTATTAAAACACCTTTTTTTTCAAACGCAAGAGCTGTAATCCAAACTATTTTATTTTCCTTATCAACTGCCAGCGAACCTAGTCCCACTTCGTAGATTGGAATAGTTTGAAATACATTCTTTAGCGGAATTGGGATTTCTTCCAGTCCTTCTGACGTTCCATTTATCATCTTATCTATCTGACCATGCCACAAAGATAGGGATCTTATTCCTACAAAATACATGCTATTATTATTTTCAAATCCCAGGGATATCGGATAAGACGTAGAAAAAAACTCTGATTGAAAGGGAATTGGATAATTATAGAATTTTTTTTCTATTTTGTCAAACTTCCATAACGAATTTAATTTTTCATCCGTGAACCATAGATTATTCTTCGTATTATCTAGTTTTAGATCCCAACTCCAAGAATTGCCTGCCGGTAGATCTCTTGAATACCAGAAAGGTATTTTATAAGATTCAAATGTTTGTTTATTCGGATCAAATTCAAATAATGTTCCGTTTCTAGTCGAAACAAACCATACCTTGTTGTCTGCATTATCATAAGTAATGGCTATTGGGATACTACATGTCTCAGGCACCTTAAATTCTGTTACAAAATAATTAGAATTTGGTGGACTATCCATTCCACAATTCCACTTTTCATATTCCAAAATTTGATTGGCCATTTGTTCTTTATTTGTAAACGCCATTGCGTTAGGATAGGCAATAATCATTGAAAAGCCAAAAATTGACAATAGAATAAATGAAAGAATTACAACCCTTCTCTTTTTAGTCATAATAACGCACCTATACTGGGGATTGGAGACAAGATTTCCTCAATAATATTTTCTATAATGTTTATTAATTTGTTTGTGACATGTTGCAATCTTAATTTAAATCATCTACAGCTTCTTTGACTCTTAAGGACTCAGAGATACTTTAGCTGGTTAAATGAGTTAAAAAAGCGATTCTTAAATTTACATAGTTATAAAAATCGTTAAAGGTGAATTATGTATTTGTCCAAATATATGAAGTTAGTATAACTTATATTTTGGATTCAAGGATTGCCTGCATATGGCAAAAGGTTCAAGACGAGGGGGCAGGGTTCGTGACAAATGGAGAGATAAACAATGGATTATAGTAAATGCTCCGCCCGCATTTGACAAAGTCCCTTTAAATTACATCCCAATTTCCGATGTTATAACTGCAAAAGGAAGGGTAATTGAAAATACATTATATGATGTGCTAAAGCAAGATCCAACTCAACATCAGACTAAGATTTTTGTTCAGATTGATAGAATTAATTCTGGAATGGCTTCAACAATATTTAAAGGACATGAATATGCAAAAGAATTTCTACGAAGCCTTATCCGACGAGGCAGCTCTATGATAAATTATGTTGATGATTATACAACATCTGATGGTTATGTTTTTAGAGTGTCAGCCACAGCTTTTAGCCAGAGAAGAATAAATTCAGCAAAAAAACATGAAATCCGGTTATCTATGGCAAAATTACTGGGTGAAAAAATTCCTTTACTCTCTCTTGATGAGTTTGTGAAGGAAGTGACTATGGGAAAAATGAGTTCTGAACTGATGGATGTTGCAAAGAAAATAGCCATTATACGTCATGTCGGTGTAAAGAAAACCAAGCTTCTCTCCTCTCCAATAAAGGGCACGGAGACTGAATCCGATTTGGATGGATCTGTTACAGAAGCCAATTCTGAAGTTTCTACAGAAGCCAATTCTGAAGTTTCTACAGAAGCCAATTCTGAAGTTTCTACAGAAGCCAATTCTGAAGTTTCTACAGAAGAGGAGAATGTAACTTCGTCCAAAGAAGAATCAGGAAAAGACGTAACCAATTAGTATATTCTTATTTTTGAATTGTTTTCATCCCTCGATATCTCTATTTTGGTTCATGCGACGGAGGATGAAAACAAAATATTAAATCATATCCTGGAAAATTTTAGACTCTCCACCAATGTAGTGAAAATTGATCGTGTAAAAACTGAGGGGCATTGGAAGAATCCAATATTACGATTAATTATATCCACATCCTCCAATATAGAACGGCTCTATACAGACCTTTGTAATCAGTTAAGAATTAACTATGGATCTGAGGATCTTGATAAATATTTAAAAAACAACCTTGATGAAAAAGGCTCAATATACATCCGCCTAGATAAACAAAAACTTTGTGCAAAGGCTCTTTTCCTTTCTGATACAGATGCTGTTCGAATGATTTTCAAAAAGAAAGGAAAATTCGAAAAATAGATTGATCACCATTGACCAAAGATAGAGATATTATAGACCTCTCAGTTGATTTTTCTTTTCCCCAAGAGACAATATCATTCATAAAAAAATTTTTTTCCATCGATGTGATGGGAATCTATGGAAATAGCGCCTCAGCTATAGACAAGAATTCTATTGTGTTAAGAATAGAAAATACCAAACAAGATATCGATACTATCAAAAAGAACTATTTTTATCTGTATTACCAAGACTTCAAAGAAAGTCCTAGTAATACATATGGCAATACAGATATCTTGACAATAAATAATTTTTTTAATCCTAAGAATCCTTTGAGGAAATTAACAGGCAAGAATATTGGATTTGAATTTTTGGTCTCAAAATTAAGATACTTAGATACATTGCAGGTAGGTAGATGGTTTTCGTATATGAAATATTTTTATGGCCTCTGTAAAAGATATGATCATCAATTAATACTATCCAGTGGAGCAAAAAATATCTATGAAGTCTTTTCTTTGCGGATGATCAATTCTATTCTCGACAGATTGGAAGTTTCCTCAGCCGAATATTGGTCTGATCTAAATCAATGGTTGTCGCGTAAAAAAAGAGGGATTATTTATGACTCTCTCTAAAAAAAAATATCGTTATATTGGCATTTATCTATCTGAATGCCTATCTCTAAATAAATCTGCAATTCTAGAAAAAATTTCTGAAAGATATTTGGGATTATTTGGATCAATTGATTATAATAAAGCCCACATCAGAATTATTATGATAAATAATATTCCTGATGCAATTGTCATATTCAAATGCCGATTGGAATCTTTGACTAATACCTTGATATCGTTGCATCTTATTGATTTGGAATTGATGGTTGTCTCTATATCAGGTACGCTAAAGCAACTCAAGAAAAAAATATTGACATTCTTAAGTTATGTTTCTGAGAATCAAAAAGGTCTGACGTTTAACTTTAGAGATAGCTAAGTATAAAGATGTCAGCAAGCAACTATATACAATTCGAAACATAATGTTCAAATTAACTTCAACGGAATCAACATCGGAAGAAAAAAAAGGACTTTTCAATCATGCTGCCAAAGATGCGAGTAATAAGGAAAAAACTAAGGCAGTAGCGTTATTATCCGGAGGTCTAGACAGCCACTTGGCAGTTAGGATGATGAAAGAACAAGGTATTGAGGTAGAGGCAGTAGCGATTAAGACCCCATTCTGTGATTTTGATTGTGGGAAGGGATGTGGACATAAAGTTCTAGAAGTTGCCTCAGAACTTGATGTAAAGTTAAAAACAGTTTACTTAGGAAAGGAATATCTCACTATGCTAAAGAATCCCGAACATGGATATGGTTCAGGGATGAATCCCTGCATAGACTGTAGAATGATGATGTACGATGAAGCTAAAAAACATATGGACGAAATTGGAGCCGATTTTATCATTACTGGTGAAGTCCTACATCAGAGACCGATGAGTCAAAATTCAAATGCTCTGTCTATTATTGAAAAAGGCTCCGAAATGGAAGGAAAGGTGCTTAGACCATTATCCGCACGGTTACTGCCTTTAACAAATCCGGAAAATAATGGATTAATTAATCGTAAAATGCTTGGAGCGATACGAGGACGCTCCAGAAAGGGTCAACTAGCGTTAGCCGATAAATATGGAATCGCAGACCCACCCAATTCTGCCGGTGGATGTCTTTTAACAGATCCCCAATTTTCGAAAAGAGTTAGGGATTTATTCAAATTTTCAGTTCTAGAGCCGAGTATCAATGATGTAGAACTTTTGAAAATAGGCAGGCACTTTAGATTGAACTCCTTCTCAAAACTAATTGTAGGGCGCAACCATGCCGAGAATCAGATTATTAAATCCTTGAGCAATGATACTGATTATTTGATACAGCCTGTGACAATCCCGGGTCCAACTTCAATAATGAGGCTAAATGTTCGTCCAGATTTACGAAAACATAAGAACCTATTGCAATTATCCATACAAATTACATTGCGTTACTCTGACACAGAGACGGAAGCTGAATATGAGGTTTCAGTAATTAATAGGAGACAAAAACTAGCTAAGACTGTTTTATCTCTGCCATGTACAGTTAATGTAGTAGAAGATTACAGAATTTGAATGTGCTGATATATATTGCCTTTAAAATCTTTCAATCTCTATATTAATCAAGTTAGCTCTATACTAATTATATAACTGATAATATGCAAACAAAGAAAATTGGGGAAAGGCTTATTTATTTAAAGACTTTTACTCTTCGCAATCCAAAGGATATTATTGAAATTAAAAAAGATATCGAAAAAAACATGATAATTATTATCAGGATAACACCGTTGGCACAGAGAGATGTTGGTGAACTGAAAGTGGTGGTGGAAGATCTGTATAAATCCGTTACCATGTTCGGAGGGGATATTGCAAGGTTGGGTGAAGAACGTATTATAATAACGCCTCCTGAAGTAAAAATATGGCAAAGCAATCAAGATACGCCATAATACCCGTATTTAAGAGATTTGGTAAATTACAAAAATTTTATCGCTTCTTGATTTTGCAAGTACTGAGTTGATATGTTATGAACTTTGCTAGAATAGCCAGAAAAGTTTTGGATTTTGGATTTCTCGCCATGATTTATCAGTATTTTTCTAAGCTTCGGTCTAAGTCTAGAAACATATGCATTTAGTTGATTAAAGTCGGAATGCGAATTAAAAGAGTACATTGTTTCAATAGCACATCTTATCTCAAGGTTTTCTTCGTTCAAAGAAAACTTTCTTTGCCCGTCTATAATCTCTTTCCCTAAATTCACGCCGGTTGGTTTAGTTGTAAAAATTATTAGATTTCCTGGATCAGACGATACCTTTTTCAGATAATCATTTGAATATAAGCAATTTAACATTGAAGAAGGATAAATGATGATGCCAGGGTCCAATTCTTGCGCATTTATATCTGATATTGATATAATATTTCTTGAACGGAAGGGGTTATATTCATTAGAGATGATGGATTGTTGTAAATCGCGGTTTAAGAATTCCAAGTTGAATTCGTGGATTGAATTAATTTCAGTTACCAACTTATCAGTATATAATTTGCATTTCATTATTTTTTTTTGTTTTATAAGAGTATCCAATGTAATTAGTAATTCTTGAGATGTTCCAATCAGCTGGGAGGGCATCAAAACCAATTTTTGATTCCTGATCACCTTATTGATCTCATCTATTAATTTTTCTTGTGCATCTTCTCGAGACAAATACGAATCTTCTCTTCCACCATTTGTTCCTTCAATTAGTAGTGTCTCTACTCTGGGGAAATTCCATACTGCATTTTCCAGATATGAACTTTTTCCAAATTTTATATCACCAGTATACACAAAATTGTGATCTCCATTTCCTATATGGAGATGAAACGATGAAAAACCAATAACATGGCCTGCATTGTAAAATGTAACCTTAATATCAGGTGCAACATCGGTAACGATATTATAATGAAGATGAATCAGATGACAAAAAATCCTTTCAAATTCCTTATCCGTATAATGTGCATCAGATCCGTATTGTTTGACATATTCTCGGTACAGAACATACATTAGATATGAAGTGGGCTCTGTACAATACACTGGACCATCGT
>DATEIH010000213.1:0-4974 GCA_035279165.1 Candidatus Nitrosocosmicus sp.
TTAGGGAAAGCCTTCCCTTGTTAAACAATAGGCGAAAGGATTTGTACCACTTACACTAGATGGTAATTAATTAAATTTGACCGTCTGAGACTTTCTAATCTAGGATTAATTGTATGTCAAGCGTTACTGAATTTGACCTATATAATCTTCATAAATTACTGTAATGTATGTCATTAAATATAAACCTGTTACCAAAAAAGGTATGTATAATAGACATTTTCGACCGAATATTAATTGTATATTGTTCAAACAAGAGCAAAAACAAAAACAAAAACAGAATCAATTATATTGAGATATTATGCACTCACTTTACATTTTTATTATGCTAAAGCCCTTTCTAGATATATGGGTGAAAAGGTCTATGTACTTGGTGCTGGCAGTACAAAGTATGGCAAATTACATGAGAGTATTATTGAGATAGCCTTGAATGCTTCAAGAGATGCCATTGAATCAGCTGGTATAACTCCAAGAGACGTGAAAGCTGGATATATTTCAAATGTCTTTGGTGTGGCTGATAAACAGGTTCACATGGCTCCAGTAATTATGAGTAACCTTGGGATCCCTGATGTGCCTGGACTTACCATTGAATCTGCATGTGGTTCTGGCTCTGTTATGTTTAGAGAAGCTTTTGCAAATGTATCTGCTGGATTTTATGACTGTGTTTTAGCACTTGGAGTGGAAAAAGTAACTCATACCAGTACAGTTGAAAGCACAACACTCTTTTCCTATTGTTCTGATTTTTTTTATGAGGGAGGTAACGGTGCTTCATTTCCTGGTCTATTTGGTTCGATGGCTAGAGCCTATTTAGCAACTTATAAAGCGACAGAGGAGGATCTTGCTAGAGTCGCTGTTAAAAATCATGAAAATGGTATTCTTAATCCTAAAGCGCATGTTAGAAAAAAAATTACTGTAGAAGATGTGTTAAAATCTCCGGTGGTGGCATCTCCCCTAAAGTTATATGATTGCTGTCCTTTCTCTGATGGTGCCTCAGCCGTCATATTATGTAATGAGGAGTTTGCAAAAAAAAGTGGAAATCCCTATATGGAAATAGTGGGCTCAGGTAGGGGCGCATCACCCGCTTCAGTTCAATCTAGAAAAGATATTACCACTATCCCAAGTACCGTTGAAGCATCCCGTCAAGCTTATAAAATGGCCAATCTATCTCCAAAGGATATTGATTTTGTTGAGGTGCACGATTGTTTTACCATAGCCGAATTAATAGATATCGAAGATTTAGGATTCTATCCAAAGGGATCTGCTGCTCAGGCTGTTAGGGAGGGACGGACCAAATTAAATAGTGATATTTCGGTTAATCCTTCTGGAGGTTTAAAATCCAAAGGTCATCCAATAGGCGCCACTGGTGTTGGTCAAGTTGTAGAAGTATTTGAGCAATTTACGAATAAAGCTGGAGAACGAACAGTTAAAAATGCTGAGATAGCCATGACTCATAATTTTGGTGCTACAGGAGCTAGTGCTGCAGTACATATATTCAAAAAAATAAAATAGACAGTGATATTGGAATTGACCCAATCAAAGCCAAAGGATCAAAGCTCCCGAGACCGATTCATCGAATTTGCAAAGAATGGAAACATAATTCTTAATCAGTGCAATAAATGCCAAAATATTATATTAGAAACTGTATATTATTGCGATAAATGTTTTTCTAGCTCTTTTAAACAAGTATCATATATTGGTAAGGGCACAGTTGTAACATATACAATTCAAGCAGTCGCACCAGAAGGATTCGAAGATGTCAATTCGTATGCTTGGGTTGTTTTTAAATTAGATGATTGTAACATAAATGTTTCCGGATTTCTGCCCGGAATATCTTCGCCTTCTGATCTACCCTTAGGTTCTAAAATCAAAGTGATTGATTTCCACGAAAAACATGGTTTAATATTACAAAAATATCAATAATTTAATGCCGTAACACCTTAGCTAAATTTAATCCTCCTTTTTGTTTACAGAGTTTAACATTTGTTTTTAACAAATATCCTGATTACTGATGGTTTGATGGAAAAAAGTGGCCAGTTCTATTATGATGTTAACAGTGCTATCTCTGTGATAAATACGCAAATTTCGCAACTCAAACTAATGGATAAAAAATTTTCTAGTATTGATGCTAATTTTAGCTCCAAAATAACCCAAAATATAAAAACAGGAAATAATGCACGTGCAAATATCATTGCAAATGAATTATCTGCTATGAGAAGACTTAGAAAGAACACTCACAATGCAACAACGGCCTTAGAAGTAGTTGCAATCCGATTCACTACAATAACCGAATTCTCAACTATTATGGATACAATTAACCCGACAGTAGAAATGCTCCAAGATATTCAGAAAGATCTTTCAAAGGCTGTTCCGTCTGCAACCGAAGTTTTGAATGACATTCATACACTCACTGGTGATGTATTAATTAATTCTAATATTAACACTGAGGATGGTAAAATAACTTCAGTGATCGATAAAGATGCTTTGGCCATATTAAGTGATGTTCAAAATAGTTTGGAAGATGAGGCAAAAGAAAAGCTACCCGAAGTTCCAGTTTCTGTTATTTCAAAGAGACCCAGTATTAATTTAAAGGATGATATTCTTAATAGCGGACAGGTATTGTTAGAAAGCTAGTTTTCATCAAACTAGAGCATCTTATCCCTATCCTAATTGATAGTTTTATTTATATATTAATAATAAGACTGCTCTTAGTAGTTGAGGTATACATATCTGCCCCCATCCGAAACTAAACGCGGAGTTTTGGAATCCACATCCAAACGAGTAAGGATGATTTTTTCAGTAATGGCCAGTCCTAATCGAATTGATATCTTACGCATTCTTAATAATAAAGGACCTCTAACTTATTCTGAACTAAAATCACTAGCAGGATTTAAATCAAAGAAAGAATCTGGGAAATTTGCATATCATTTAAGAAAACTATTGAGACAATCCTTGGTAGGTCTAAATAAGGGAGAAAGGAGGTATACCATTACTAATTTAGGTAAATTGGTATTAAACTTGGCTAGACAGATAGAAGAAAAGTCTATAGTTGAAAGTGGAAAGATGTATGTTAGAACCAGCCATCAGACCATCGAAGAATTCAATCCACACAAAATAATTCAATCCCTAGTTAGAGAGGCAAATATGTCATTAGAACAAGCTACAAAAATTACTGAAGAGGTAGAAAATAAAATATATAAACTGTCAACCTCTTACTTGACATCTAGACTAATAAGAGATTGTGTTAACAATGTATTGTTAGAGCATGGTTTAGAGGAACAAATGAATAAGTTAATTAGAATCGGAGTTCCCATTTTTGACTTAAATAAAAAATTTCTCCATAATGATAATTCATTAAGAAATGGGCTAAATGATCTGATTACAGATGTTTCGGAAAAAGTCTTTTCCGATTATTTTGCAAATAATTTCCAAAAAGATATTATGGATATGCATTATAGTGGTGAGATTCATTTAGATGCATTAGGTCATTGGGGGATAGGGGCTGATACTATTTTTGTTGATATTGATCAAGTAAATAAGAACCTGAAACTTAAAAGCCATTTTCTTTTTTTACCCAGGACAACTCATGCTTACAAACTAAATCTCGCCTTGCCTGTCATGATTTCATTACTTCAAAGAGAGGTTTCCAAAGAGATAGTCATAGAAAATATCGATAAAATTTTTGGCAATTATCCACTTGATAAAATATCTGAATATTTTTCATTTTCACTGGTTTCATCTTCTATTTCAATGCAATATGCAGGAACTCCGTTTATAACGCTAGTTTTGAGTGGGAATGAAAATAACGAGCGTTTGTTTCAAATGCTTAGCGGATATTTATCTTATATCGAACAAGTATCTCTACCTAATTTTGGACTTTTTATAACTTTTGCAAATTCTTTATCTAATGACTTGTTGTCCCTTCTTACAAAGATCATAAAGTTAGGTGGTAGAATATCTCTCTCACAAAAATCGGTTCGTAGTAGCAGAGGTATTCATAAGATGCATCAAGCTATGGGGTTGCCTATCGTAGCACTACATTCACTTTCTATAAATCTACCACGTCTAGCTTATCAGTCAAATAAAGATGAAACCTATTTTAGGACTAAATTAGCCTTATTAATGAGACCCTCGGTAAGTACTTTATTACTAAAGAAGGAAATATTATTAGAAAATATTCGGCAAGATATATTGCCTGCTATATCCCATACCATGGGCTTTCCACAATTGGGTTCTACTTCTATAATAGTTAACTTGACTGGATTAGATGAATCTATTCATGATATTTTGGGATTTTCTAAAGATGTGGGATTCGATATTGTAAAGAAAGTGATTAAAACGGCTAACGACGTACTACTTGATTTCGGCCAGCATGACACAGACAAATTTGGCGTTTCCATCATAAATGATTCTAGTTCAACAAGATTTGTCAACCTTGATTCCGAGAAATTTGGTAAATTGACTCATGATTTTAAATCATATTCACAAGGACTAGTTATTACCAAAAAAATGATTGATGATGAGGAATCATTATCTAAAAATCTGATCGAATTGGATAATCTTATGACCGGTGGTTTACACGTAAAACTACTTACCAGTGATGTTTCTCCTCAGGAAATGGTGGAGTTCCTACAAAAATCCATCCATGTTATTCCATACTTTGATATATTTGAGGAGAATCGCATATGTTCCATATGCGGAACTCGAGTGGCTGGCAGTAATACATGTTCTATATGTGGATCTCAAAATATTTTCACATTTAAATAAAATCTATTATCCAGTATATGGAATAAACTGTATCCATTTTAGAATCAAGTCATTTTTTTTAATACAGATTATAATATTCATGATTATTTAAAACCTATATCTATTACAATACAAGAGTCTATTAAATATGGATACTCAGCCTGGATATAAGTTCTTGTTTTGAAACTCTAATTCATAAAATAAGCTATCGAAATTAATATAAACGATCTATAA
>DATEIH010000214.1:0-3364 GCA_035279165.1 Candidatus Nitrosocosmicus sp.
TTTATCCAGAGATATTTCATCCTACAAAAAATTCGAAATAAATTATTTAACCCATTCTACAAAATGCTCCAAATGATTTCTCAAGAACAAAGTTTTGTTTGGTAAGTTAAATGCTAATCAACCCTTAATTTGTGACTCTTAAAATATTAATAATTTCATTAATTTTAAGGCAAGTATACAACTATACTAAATAAAACAAGTGTTATCAGATATATCAAGCTCCGAACCTAGTAAACCGGATTAAAAAGTTGAAAGGTGAGAGGTGAGGGTGTGTAATATTAGACTGCAACTTTATTATGTAAATTTTTTAATGACTGACAAGGATACTTAGGTCAAAGTCCGTTAAGATAAAAAACTTTTTGCCTCTTGTTGGCAAATCCACTAAAACTAAATTTCTATAGGTCTAAGAAGTCTCTTACTTTGTAAGTAGGTATATATTGGATCGGGTGAAATTATCAGGTTTTTACCCAACGTCTCTGCGCTGAAATGGTAATTTAAGGGAAAATAGCTTTCTGAATCATTTATCAGGTGAGTATATCAAGTTGTCAACTGAACCTAAAAACAACCTAGATGCAAAAAGTATAGAATATATTTCTAATCATGGCTACAGTTTAATATTGATTTTTTTGTCCCACATGAAATATCTTTTGTTGATTATGATATTTTTTACAAGTTTAGCGATTATAAATTACCCACAAGTGTTCGCTCAAAATCAAAATCAAAATCAAAGCTTGGAACAACATTTAGGTCTATTTGGTAATGGGAATAATTCATTGTTAAACGATATTTTCAATAAAGTAAAAGATTCTGTCGTTCAAATAAGTACAGAATATCAACCTACAGATCTTCCAAATGGGTCTTACGATTCGACAGGTAATAGTCCATACGCAATGAAGTTTGGTTCTGGATTTGTATATGACAAATCGGGTACCATTATAACCAATTACCATGTTGTTAGCTCTGCAAATAACATTATAGTTACATTCAATGATGGTAACAGTTACACTGCTAAAGTGGTTGGTGTAGACCCTTACGGAGATATATCAATATTGAAATTGGACAATCCGGTGGATGAAAAATTGATTCCAGTGTCATTAGCAAACTCTTCATCCTTGAAAGTTGGCGATCCGGTTTTGGCTATTGGTAACCCATACGGACTTGATAATACCCTAACATTTGGTATTGTTAGTCAAATCGGTAGACTATTGCCAAACTCAGACTTAGGATACTCGATTCCCAATGTAATTCAAACAGATGCTGCTATTAACCCCGGTAATTCAGGAGGCCCCCTAATTGACCTAGATGGTAAAGTCGTTGGCATGAACACTGCGATATTTTCAAATACCGGAGCTTACACAGGAGTGGGATTTGCAATTCCTTCCAATGATATCGTTAGAATAATACCCCCTTTAATAAAAACAGGAACATATCAGCATCCTTGGTTAGGAATATCAGGATCAAAGTTGTCACCCACTTTAGCTGAAGTGTTCGGATTACCTCTGAATTACAAGGGCGTATTAATTGAGGATGTTGTGCAGAACGGACCTGCAGACAAAGCCGGTTTGAAAGGAATGTTAATCCAAGGAAACAGGTTTGGAGAACAACAAATACTAGATAAAGATATTATAATTGCAATAGACGGCAATCAAGTTTCAAGAATTGATGACATAATTTCCTATTTGGATATTCACAAAAAGGTAGGAGACAAAGTAAATTTGTCTGTTAACAGGAACGGGCAAACAATAAACCTTGTTGCAACTTTGGAAGCCAGACCTAATTTGCCTCTGCAGGAAATTCAATCACAATCCGAACCCAATTATGATAACCGCCAGCAACAGCCATATACCCCATTTCCAAATTTCAAGCTGCCGCAGCTGCCAGAATTTAAGCTTCCAGAATTGCCTAACTTTAATCTTCCTGGATTATGATAGAGGAGATAAATAGCTACTTGGCTCTGAGAGTATAGACATTTACTATTTTTGTAAACGGCGTGAACAATTATTAAGTTCATGTAAAGAATATCTTGACATGATGCCCAGATTGGATGTAAGGTCATTCGCTGTGGCCTTAGATTTAGATTTATAAGCCTTGCCTTCTTTATTTTAAAATGAAAATATGTCTGTACAGCAGAAAATAGCTTCAACTCCTCTTGTTAAAATAAATAATGTAAGTTACAAAAATGGATCAGAAGTTATTTTAGATAATATATCCTTTGAAATAGACAGAGGGGATTTCTTAGGTATTATCGGACCAAATGGTGCAGGTAAAACTACTCTTTTTAAGTGTTTATTAGGTCTAAACAAAGAGTATTCTGGAAATATAAGATTATTTGATAAAGATATAAGAAATTATGCAAAAGAGATTTATAAAAAAATAGGATATATTCCTCAGTCAAACAGTTTTGATCCAAGGTTTCCTGCAACAGTAAAGGAAATAATACAATTAGGTTCTGTTGGCGGGAAAGCATTTGATGAAAAAAAAGTTAAAGAACTGATAGAATTGACAGGTATACAGGAATATCTTGATAAAAGAATCGGTGATTTATCAGGCGGGCAGCAACAAAGGGTCATGATAACTAAAGCGCTTGTTCATGATCCAGAATTATTGATTTTAGATGAACCTGATACTGCGATAGATGCAGCAGTATTGAAATTATTCTACAAGCTTTTGACAAAACTGAACAAGGAAAGAAAAATTACAATTATTTGGTCTTCACACGATCTTGATGCTGTTAGTTTGCTTTCAAATAAAGTGGCTTGCCTGTATAAAAAGCTCTTTTTTCATGGAATTTCTGAAGATTTTTTTAACAACGAAAGCAATCTAAAGACATTTGCAGAATCATCGATGCACATTCACATAAAAAGTCATTCACATTAATCATTTTGTTTAAAGCTTTACCTTTTTAGTAATGGCATTTCTGGGATAAAAGACAAATGGATACGTTATAACAATGTGTGCATATGAATGATCGCTTATCATTCTTGTAGATATTGAAACTATTGTATTATTTAAAAAAAGAATGATCCAATCTTTTCAAATTAAAAAATGCGAATGATCAAATAGGTACATATTGAAATTTTGTAAGCAGGAATTAAGGGTTTTTAGATAACACTAGCAACTTTAAGAATAATCAAGGTACCATGAAATGATATTTAACCTTAGTTGAAAAAAGTGAAAAGTGAATAGTCAATAATTAGAATTTTTGGTAGGCAAATAGAGAATAATTTTCTAGTCTTTTAAATGATGCTCACAAACCGAATTTGGTCGTTAAACACCAATTGTTAACCCCGGCTATCTAATGATGTTGTTTCTATTTACAACATAAAAGACATAATAACAAATTTACATTTATGATATAAGGATT
>DATEIH010000215.1:0-3571 GCA_035279165.1 Candidatus Nitrosocosmicus sp.
GTAATTGGCGTAATATTACTTTTGGTTTGGTCTATCCCCATGAATGCTTGGACTGTTATGGGAGTTGATAAACAACAAGTAGGAATGGTTTACGGAATTTTACTAATAGTTTCAGGTGCGTATCAATTTACACCTTTGAAGAAAACATGCTTAAGTTATTGTGAATCTCCTCTGAGTTTCTTTATGAGACACTGGAAAAGTGGTGTTGTTGGCGCCTTCAAAATGGGTATATACCATGGAACCTATTGTCTTGGATGCTGCTGGCCATACTTTCTATTGATGGTTGCATTAGGATGGATGAATATATTATGGATGGGGCTGTTTGCAGGAATAATATTTGCAGAAAAAATTTGGTCCAAAGGAATCTATATTGCCAGAATAACTGGAATCATATTCATTGTTATAGGATTGATCTCTGCATTAGGAATGATACCAATTAATAATTTTAGTGAAAGCACTTCAATGAATGAAGGTCAAATGTCAGAAAACAAAATGTCGTCCCAAACTCTTGACTCAAGTGATCACAATTCTATGCGCCATATGGCCATGAATATGAATGCCAAATAGTAGCAATAAAACTAATAAAATTTCTTGCTGAGACAGTTGAGTTATAAAATGGCCACTATGGATAATTAGAAAATAATTCTCCAAATTCTGTATACAGATTATGTGCTTTTTTCATGTTCATCAAAGCCTTTATTCTTATTTTGCAATTATCAATTGCAAATTTGTTAAAGGGCTGGTAAGTCATAAGCCATAATAACTCACTCTGTAAGCCTAGGGAGACTACTTCATATGTTCTATTTACACTGCTTTTATACGGATTCTTTTTCTTAATTTTACGGCTAATCTTGCTCATATCAAACGATAATAATATTATAGGAAATTTGTTTATTAAGCTCAGCAATATCAAGCCTTAATTAGATGTCTCTTAGACTAGCATTACGTGTAAAAATGATTGATAATTTCTCTAGAATAAAATTTTAAAGTAAGACACGAGATATGCAAAAAAATTCATTCTTTTTATCATGAATCTGCTTGAAACCCATTAAGTGAATAGCACGATAAGCTATTCAACTAATATTATTTCTTTAAATGTCTACTTGGAGTCCACTGAGCCATCAGAATTGGGAATAAACTTATCAATATTAGGCATCTTATGATATTCTTCATTAATTTTAGCAGCATTAGATAGGTAATTATCTTTAATGAGGTCCAATTGTTTGACCATTGATTTTTTTGATTCCTCATTTAGAGTTAAAAAATCTGATTCCATTTTTTCAATGTTTCTTGCAATCTCGCTATTTCCAAACATACTAGAATAAGTTTTCATTATAGAAGCATTCGTTTTGATCATTTGCACATGCTGAAGATATGCATTTTCAATCATGTTTTTGAATTGAGTATAATAAAGTTCAATGGATTGTATATGCTGAAGATATGCATTTTCAATCATGTTTTTGAATTGAGTATAATTTGATTCGATCGTTTGCTTCTGCTGATTATAAGCATTTTCGTATAGATTTTTGAATTTTTCATTTTCAGACATAATACTCTGTCTAATTTTATTTTTAAAATTAATTATTTAAATATTGTTATTTGTTGTTTGTTAGTAGAACTCTGTTCTCTCAGGCGTTTTCGATTTACGATTATGATAGCTACAGCCACAAACAGATTGAACCAGTTTATCTGATTTGAGCAATTAGTTTGGGTATTGTCGCAAGTTGCTTCAGTTTATTAAATCACAACTAAATCAAGGTCATTCTCGCTAGGCTTCTTTGATATTAATTGGAGAGATATTTTTTATGAGTTTTCAAACTCTTGTCCATGTTTGTTTAACTTTGTGATTACGTAGGAGAGTATCAAATTCCTTTAGTGTACCAAATTACTTTTGATATTAATTTTGCTAAATCATATTATAAAGTCATATATTCCACACAATTCGAAAGAATTATAAATTTTGTATTAGCACGAATTGTTTGATGTTATTATAACTGCAATATCGGGGCTTGACTTTAGAACTCTATGAAGTGCCAAGAAAGAATATATTACTTTTTGATAGAATCCTGTGCCTTGGTGATTATCGATTCTACATGTAATGGTAAATTCACTTCGTGAATTTCCTTTTTAATTTTTCGTTTACTCATCAAATATTGGTAGGCAAATTCGGGAGTAATTGAATTGACATTAGAAAAATCAATTATAATATCCTCTGAAGGGATATCCTCAATAAATTTTTCAACAAAAATAGCAGCACTTTTTTTAATTTTCAAATCCTCTGATATGAAATCTCTAATAAAAATAACATGAATAGCTATCATGGCTGTCATATTAGTTTAGATTTCGCCTTCTCTAAATTTGTCTCTTTCTATCAATTGTATTTGATGATTGCTATCTATCAGTTTTAGCTGTCATTAGTACTAAGATAATGTAAACTAATGGCAAAGGCATTATGAAATGTATTCATCTAAAACTAAAAGATAGTAATAGCTTTAGTACAAATTAGTGAATTAGGGTCACTAAGCCTTCAGTACCAGAGAGCGTACCCGTTACGTAAGTACTATTGTTTGAAGGATTATACGTCAGTGCTAGGGGCACATTATTGACATTTAGTGTTTCTGATACAGTATTACTAATACTGTCTATAATAGATACAGAATTTGATACCAGGTTAGCTACATAGATGTTGTTGTTAGCTGGATTAAATTCCAATGAAACAGGTTCGGTACCAACCCCCGTATTACCAAGTAACGTTTGATTCGACCCTCCAATTGTAGAAACAGTACCGGAACCGTAATTTGCTACGTAGATGTTGTTGTTAGCTGGATTAAATTCCAATGCAACAGGATCACGGCCAACATCAACTTCCTTTAAAACTGTATTAGTATTGCTGTCAATTATTGAAATAGAGTTAGAAATCTTATTTGCTACATAGATGTTGTTGTTAGCTGGATTAAATACTATTGCCTGTGGTGACATGCCCACCTCAAGATTGTTAATTACCGTATTATTAGTACTTTCAATAATGGAAGCTGTTCCTGAATCACGATTAGCTACATAGATGTTGTCGTTAGCTGGATTAAATTCTATTGCTTGAGGAAATTTTTCTACCGAAATGGTCGAAATCACACTGTCTCCAAAGACATGGTTCACTCCTATTGATGATACTAGGATCATAAGCGTCAAAAATAACCCTGCAAAAACTATTGAGAACATGTTTTATGTTGTGTTATTACAGGTGATATATATAACAATTTCATAAATGTTTATGATTGTGGTGAATTAACTTAATTCCTGAACTAATAAGGTTATATCATATGTGGAATTTTTATTATAATCTTGATTTCTCGCTTAGAGTGTTAACTACCACAGGTTCTAACATGGCTATATGGATCGCAATAGAGATTTGATTACTAAATATAGTTAATGAATAGTTTTATGGCTCAGAGCAATCAGAAATGCCTACATCGTCACATCCTTAATCATACTCTGATTGATATGACTTTACTAGATGACAATTTAGAATCAGGAATAGATATAGAAGAATTGTAAATATTTACAAAGATCAAGA
>DATEIH010000216.1:0-6334 GCA_035279165.1 Candidatus Nitrosocosmicus sp.
CTTTGTCAAACACCCAATAAAGTGGCGAGTCCCAATTTTCAGACAATACCATCTCCCAGCCATCTGCCAACCAATATCGGTAATTTTGATATCCTCCTGCTTCAACAAATTCTATGAATTCCCTGTTTGTAACTAATTTGTTATCAATCTTATATTTATTCAAATATACTTTGTTTTCTGGTAACTCATTATCATAACAAAATTCTTTACCGTTGTAGCCCAGTAAGAATATACCGCTGTCAATGTGTATCATTTCCTTTGGAACTTGTTCCAAGACAAGAGGGACATTAGCCTTTCTTGGCACATAGTTATCAGAATCGTCAAGAAATCGATTATAGTAGTACTGAAAATCATAAATCATCAACTCCTGATGTTGTCTTTCGTGATTAATTGCGGTATAGATATCCAAGGTTAACCCATCTGTATAGTCTTTTGGATCTTTGGTCCTCAATTATATAAGGTCTACAAATAGTTTCTGTATTTCCTTTCTATACTTGCTAGTTTGCATTAGAGTGGGTCTAGGATATCTCCCTCTGTCACTTTTCTTGAGAATTGACCCGTATTTCTGATAATAGGAATTCAAATAGGAGAGGTTAAAATCGTCATCATAGTTGTTATAGCTTTTAGAGTATTTCTCTAAAATCTTGTGAAAAAACCAAGTTACATGCGCTATGTGCCAATTAGGTGGGCTTCCAAAATCGCTCGACTGCATCACTGCATCCTCAATATCCAGAGGAGAAAATAATTCCAAGGTCGTATTTCTCACATCCATGAACTCTTTGATCAACCCTTCAATTTGCAATGAGGTTTGCATACTGTATTTTAATAAATAAAAAAGTATTTTAACATAATTTACCTATTTCTGTGATCTCAAAATATCAAAGTTGAAATATCCAATAATATTATAGTAGTGTACTGATATAGTTTGGAAAACAGTGAATCACAACCATCAGGAATAGAACAAATTTCACAAGGTGACAATAGTCAAAGAAGATACTCCAATAATAGAAGCAATAGCAATGGAGGCGGTAACGGCAATGGAGGCGGTAGCTACAACAGATTTTTTAAGCCATCCCCAGTAAATGCAGGAGAAGAACATGAAATAGATATAGAATCTATGAGTAAAAGAGGAGATGCAGGTGTAGGAAGGATTCAAGGATTAGTTATTTTCGTTCCGAATACGAAAGTAGGAGACAAGGTCAAAGTTAAAATTACTCGAGTAGGAAGAGGTTATGCTACAGCAGATTTGGTAGAAGCTAAACCTGAAGAATAACCTTAAAAAAACTTTTCTAGTTTTTTTCACAAATTTTCTCAATTATTTATGAATAAATGAGTTTTCACTTGACTCATGTAATGCAATTACCTAGGAAGGTAATAATAGGAAACAATATTTTAAAGAATACAGGAGAGTTCATCAAAAATAGTGGCCAGGATATTAATAAAATTGCGATCATATCTGGTAATAACGTTAAAAATAAGGTATCGGAGATTATTGAAGAGAGTTTATCCGAAAGCAATCTCCAATTTGAATGGGTAATTGCAAATGAAGCATCCTTCCAACAAGTCGACTCGGTTACCAACCTACTAAATGATAGGAACATCTCCATCATAATAGGCTTGGGAGGAGGAAGATGCATAGATTTAGGAAAAATGATAGCGACAAGGTTGAAAATCCCGTTTGTCAGTATTCCCACATCAGCCTCACATGATGGAATATCTAGTCCTTTTGTTTCGCTTAAGGGAAATGATAGACCTTATTCTATAAAGGCAGATACGCCTATTGAGATAATAGGCGATTTAGATATAATTTCAAATGCTCCCTATAGGTTAATTGCAAGTGGATGTGGAGATTTAATTGCAAAGACAACAGCCACAAAAGACTGGGAACTAGCTAGAGATTATAATAACGAGTACTATGGTGAGTATGCAGCAAAGCTGGCCCATCTAGGTTCTCGAATGGTTATGGACATTTCAAAGAAAATTATCAAAAGCGAAATTACAGTTCAAGTGACAAGGACAATAGTTGAAGGATTAATAAGCTCTGGGGTAGCGGCTGGTATAGCTGGAAGCAGCAGGCCATGTTCGGGGTCGGAGCATCTCTTCAGCCATGCACTAGAATACATAACTGAAAATAAATGTGGATTACATGGTGAAAGGGTGGGGATTGGAACTATAATTATGGCCAAATTGCATAATTTGGATTGGTTGGAGATCAAAGACTCTCTGAAGAGAATTGGTGCCCCCACAACTTCGAAGGGAATAAATGTAGATAAAGATCAAATTAAAGAAGCTTTATTGCTTGCAAAGAAAATCCGGCCTGAAAGGTACACCATCTTAAACAGACTTGATATTAGCTCTTCAAAATATCAAGACATTCTAGATGAATTAGAGATTTTAGATTAAAAAATGGTCTAAAGGACGAATAAAGTGACAATAATAAAGTTATGATTTTTCCTTTTTAGATTTTGTGCTGTCCTCAGTAGATTTATCGTCCATCTCGGTATTTTCTTTCGTATCCTTATCGGCCTTACTATTACTAGTTTCATTATCCAGACTGGAATCAGTATTTTCTGCTTCAGAGGGTTTCTCTGGGGTTGAAGCAGAATTATTGTATTTCTCTAAAAATACTATGGATTTTAAGGAGGGTATAAATTTGAAAATATCTGTTGATATTCCTCTTTTGATAATTTGAATACCCTCGATCAAGAATGTATTTTCAGGGAGTGATATTTCTAGATCAGATCCTTTGTTTTCATATTTAATTTCCGTTAAATCTATGGGTAACCTTCGCCTAATCAGGTTCGAAATTTTTTCGTCGTCGTCTTCCAGTTTTTTTACAATATTTGCAGAATAAACAAGGGTCCTTCCAGCATACTTGTGGTTAAAATCAACTTGAACCCGTCCAGATCCAATAAAACGTATGATTCCAATTCTATCATCTAATTCTATTACGTCTCCAATACTTACTTCATTTGCCTTTTCACCGAGTTTACGTAACGGGATCATACGTACTTTAGATGGATCTCGTTCCCCAAATGCCTTTTCAGGCGGAATTTCAATATTTAGCGGTGTATCGATACTTGATTCTAGTAAGGCTTCGTCTAAGCCTTTTAGTACCCATCCTTCTCCTACACCCAATAATCGTGGTTCATATTTTTTATTTGGATCATAGTCGGGATTATTTTTAACATCATCCGCTCTAGTTGTTTCAAAAATCTCATTACTATCTTTAATCTTAGCAGTATAATCAAGTAGAATAAGAGAACCTTTTTCCAATGTCATAAAATTCGCTATTAATTTTCCCTATATTAAGTTTGACAATAAAATAAAAAGAATGTTTTCATAATTTTGCAATTGCTTTATTGATGGCACCGGATGGTACATCGATGTTCATCATTCTTAATGCAGACTCTATAGCGGACAATGTCCTAACTACATGATACTTGTTAACTTCTCCCATTGATCCTATTCTGAAAACTTTACCCTTGAGGTTCCCAAACCCTCCTGCTATTAAAACCTTAAATTCATTAGACAAGAGATCTCTGAATTTTTTGTCGTCTATTCCAGGCAAATAATTAACAGCGATAACGACGTTACTACGCGCATCGGGTTTTGCATAAGGTGTCAATCCCATTGCTCCCAAACCTTCGTAAAAGGCATCCGCACATCTTCTGTGTCGTTCAATCCTATTGGCTAATCCCTCTTCAAATATCAGATTGAGGGCTTCATCATAAGCATAACACAACGGTAATGCAGGGGTAAAAGGTGTTTCATAATGTTCCTGATAATATTTAAAATACCTCTTGAGGTTAAAATAGAGTATCGGTGCAGTATTCTCTTGTATATACTTCTTAGCCTTTGAACTTATAGAAATCGGAGAAACTCCGGGAGGAGCAGCTATTGCCTTTTGAGATGCTGTGAGACATAAATCGATATTCCATTTATCTACCGGCAATTCATCGCCACCTAATATAGATACTGAATCTGCGATAAAGAAACAATCATTTCTTGAGCATAAGTCGCCCAACTTGTCCATGTACCTAATTGTCGTTCCGGTTGAAGTTTCATTGTAAACTGCATAGAGTGCTTTGATATCCTTATGATTGTCAAAAACTTCTTCGAATTTTTCAATTGGAGGATTTTCACCAAAAGGGGCTTCGATTCTAATAGATTTGCCCCCCCAACTATCAATCAAATCTGCTAATCTTGTACTAAATTCACCATTTACAGGTATTACCACCTTATCATCCTTTTTTATTAGGTTTACTACTGACGCCTCTACTGCACCGGTACCAGAGGAAGATAATAATACAATGTCACCTTGTGTCTGAAATAGCTTTTGGGTTTTTTCTATGATCGATTTATACAGTATTCTAAAATCTTCACTTCTATGATTAATTATGGGAGCCAACATAGCATTCATGACTCTGTTAGGAACATTTGTCGGTCCTGGCAACATTACTAGGTATTCCATGGTAACTTTCAAAATTACAGGAAGCCTAGCCGTTATTTATAAGTAATTCATTTATTTTGGTTTTGTATGAGAAAAGGTATTTGAACCGGCTTCAAAATAGACGACAGAAACTATTTAAACTCATAACTGCTCAGAGAGAAAAACAAAGGAAGACTAACAAGGTGGCCATCATTCTTGATAAGCCCGAAGACATTTTCTATCTTACTGGTTTTTGGGGGGAAGGTATCTATGTTATCTCAGAAACTTTATCAAAATTAATAGTCCCAAAACTAGAGTACTCACGTGCTTTAAGAATGTCCAAATATTGTGATGTGATTTCATCAGAAAGGGGTAAAACCTTAACTGACTCTTTATTTAACCAATTGAATCAAAATTATGAAGTTTTCTATAGTAATAATAATCATTATATCATCAAAGAACTTGGTAAAAAAATGGGAAATAGGATTATAATAGCTGACCATAATCCAGTAGAAAAACTAAGGGAAATAAAAGATGAACAAGAAATTGACAATATAAGAAGAGCATCTAAAATAATTGATAGACTTTTTGAAGTTGCTACCAAAGAAATTAAAGTAAATAGGACCGAAGAAGAAATTCAGGCCATATTAGTATATGAGGCCATGAAAATGGGTGCCAAATTCCCTTTTTATCAATTTACCTCTAATCCATTAATAATTGCAAGTGGATCCCAAAGCTCTTTTCCACATGCTGAGACGTCCAGAAGAAAAATTGGAAAAGATGAATTTGTTGTGCTAGACATTACTTTAAGTTATGATCATTATGTCTCTGACGCGACCAGAACTATTGGAATAGGAAAAATATCAAATAAGATGAAGAGTGTTTATCAGGTTGTAAAAGCTGCTCAGGAAAACGGAATTAGACAGTTATCAGAAACCGATAATTTCGCATTGATTGATGCAGGTTGCAGAGATACAATTCAAAAGGAAGGCTATGGAGAATATTTTATTCACTCAACCGGTCACGGGATCGGGTTAGAGGTACACGAATCACCTTGGATAAGGTCCAAAGTAAATAGTCATATCCAAGAAAATATGACGATAACCATAGAACCAGGCATATACTTGGAAAATAAATTTGGGGTAAGAATAGAGGATAGTTTATGCATTGTCAAAAGGAAAAATGGAAAAAATGGAAAATACTTTGATCCTTATAACTTTAATTCATTTGATAAAGAGTTGATTATTCTATGAATTCCTTACCTTAAATCAATTAAAACGAATAAAGATGTCTAAATACTATTAAAAAAAAGATGTATTTGGGGATGAAGTAATTAGCTGCTCCAGTCTGAGTATCACAATGATGACCCTGCGACGAACTGACCCAATCTAGCTAATAAAAACAAGTGGAAAGATTCATCACCAAACTTTTTGATATAATAAGATGATACAAAATGGGCACGAAATAACTTAATATCATTATGGCAAACGGCTCTCAACTAACAAATGAAAGCAGCATCTCGATATAATCATGGGGATTTAAATCCCCCCACTTGACCATAATCGAAAATATATTTGAACTATCTTGACTATCAAAATAGCTACGATGGATTTAACTCAGCATTTTGTTAATCGAAGGATCCTTCAGGTGTATATTGCAGCAGTTCTACCAGAATGTGATGTATGGGCTTTTTTTTGTGAAGGACCATAAAAGTCAATATATGTTATCACTTGAGTTACTCAGAGTTACTCTATTGATTAAAATCTTCTTAATACCTTTGGCTTCAGTAATTCTGGATGTTCTTTTAAGTAGCCAATTTTCTGTAAAATATCTGCCTTGTCTTTTGGAAGTGTACCACCAATAGAATAGACATTAGATGCATGGTTTGCCCTAAAAATTACA